>JADGGV010000402.1 GCA_019689775.1 Gemmatimonadota bacterium | reverse complement strand
CGCCCGTAGTCCCCCGCGGTTGCCGCTCCCCTACCTCGCCCCTCCCCGGTGTCGGCTCGCGGCCGTAGTTTTCGGCCGGTTCGTCGCGCATCCACCCGGCCGGACGGCTGCCATGCCCGAGCGCATCACGAAGACGCAACGCTGGCTCGACCTGATCGCGTACCTGGTCGGGCGGCGGTTCCCGGTCTCGGTCGACGACCTGATGGCGGACATCCCGGCGTACGCGGAGAAGTGGAAGACGGGGGATGCGACGGCGCGGGACACGGCGCGTCGCACGTTCGAGCGGGACAAGGACGAGCTGAAGGCGCTGGGGATCCCGCTGGAGACGGTGAAGTACCGGATCAACTATGGTCTCGAGGAGGTGGAGGGGTACCGCATCGCGAAGCGGGACTTCTACCTGCCGTACCTGAAGCTGGCGGCGGGGGAATCGGTCGAGGTGAAGGCGCGGCAAGGCGAACCGGCGCGGCCGGCGGAGATCGAGCTGCCGCGGGAGGCGGCGGCGGTGGCGATGGAGGCGCTGCGCCACGTGGCGGACCTGCCGGCGTTCCCGTACGCGCGCGAGGCGCGCTCGGCGCGGCGGAAGCTGGCGTTCGACCTGGGGCCGCCGGCGGAGGCGGGTTCGGCGTCGGTGCTGTTCGTGGACCGGGCGGGCGCGGCGGAGCTGGGCGAGACGCTGCGGGTGCTGTCGGAGGCGCTGCTGGCGCGGAAGCGGGTGCGCTTCGTCTATCACGGGATCCGGCGCGGCGAGGCGACGGAGCGCGACGTCGCGCCGTACGGGCTGATGTTCCACGGCGGGCACTGGTACCTGGTCGGGCATGACGCGGCGCGGGACGCGATCCGCGTCTTCCGGGTCGGGCGGATGGAGTCGCCGGTGCCGAACCGGAAGGCGCCGAAGTCGCCGGACTACGAGGTGCCGGCGGATTTCCGGCTGGCGGACTACCTGGGGCGGGAGGCGTGGGAGCTAGGCGACGAGGGCGGCGACGTGCTGCGGGCACGGGTGCTGTTCCATTTCCCGGCGTCGCTCTGGGCGGCGCGGAACGGGATGGGCGTCGCGGTCGAGGAGCGCGCGGATGGCGCGGTGGTGCGGGAGTTCGACGTCGCCCAGCCGAACCCGTTCCTGCGCTGGCTGCTGAGCCTGGCGGGCGACGCGTCGCTGCTCGAGCCGCCGGAGCTGGTCGCGGAGCTGAACGCGCTGGCGCGCGAGGTGGTCGCGCGGCACGGCGGGGAGGCGGCCTGTGGCTGAGCGTCTGACGGCGGAGGCGCAGCTCGAGCGGATCCTGTACCTGCTCCCGGCGGCCGCGCGCGGCGAGGGGCGGCCGCTCCGCGAGCTGGCGGCGGAGCTGGGCGTGACGCCGGAGCAGGTGGCGGATGACGTGACGACGGTGACGGCGCGGGACTTCTACCATCCGGCGGGGAGCATGCCCGGGCTCAGCATCCTGCTCGAGAACGACCGCCTCTGGGTGGGGCCGCGCAGCGCGTTCGAGCGACCGGTCCGGCTGACGCCGCGCGAGGCGCTCGCGCTGGGGCTGGGCGTGCGGACGCTGGCGGCGGAGGCGCCGCCGGAGCGGCGGCCGGGGTTGCTGGAGCTGGCGGCGCGGCTGGAGGCGGAGCTGGTCGCGCCGGGCGTCGCGGTGCCGCCGCCTCTGGTGGTCGTCGCCACGGGCGACGGCGCGGACGACGGGATGCGGGCGTTCCTGCGGGAGTCGGCGGAGGCGCGCCGGGCGGTCGCGATCGAGTACCTCAAGCCGGGCGACGCGGCCCCGGAGCGGCGCGTCATCCACCCCTACGCGCTGGTCGCGGCCGGGGGCGTGTGGTACGTGCTGGCCTGGTGCACCGTGCGGGAGGACGTGCGCGTGTTCCGGCTCGACCGCATCCTGGAGGCGCGCGAGGCCGAGGGGACGTACGAGGTGCCGGCGGACTTCGATCCGAGGGCGTACGTCGCCGAGGGGCGCGTCTACCGGGCGGACGAGGACGTGGAGGTCGCGGTGCGCTACTCGCCGCGCATCGCGCGCTGGATCGTGGAGCAAGGGCCGGCCGAGAGGCTCGACGACGGCGGCGTGCTCGTGCGCTACCGCGTCGCGGACCCGGGGTGGCTCGTGCGGCACGTGCTCCAGCACGCCCCGGACGCGGAGGTCGTCGAGCCCGAGTGGTTCCGGGCGCAGGTCCGGGAGGCGGCGGGGCGGGTCGTCGGGACGCTGGCGTAGGTGGCGAACGGCGGGAGGCTCACGCGGAGGCGCGGAGGGGAGCGGCGCCCCGCGGGTCGGCGGGTTCGGCCTCGTCAGATCACGTGCCACCACGGCAACCCCAGGATGCCCGGGGCCAGCCAGGCGATCTCCGGCCCCGTGTGCAGCAGCAGGCCGCCGAGCACCGCGTCGCCGTACTCCTCCCGGAACGCCATCAGCCCGGCGATGTCGCTGCGCCGGGGCCGGGTCGTGGCCTTGACCTCGACCGCCAGGAGCCCGCGGGAGTGCTCGACGACGAAGTCCACCTCCCTGCCGGCGCTCGTCCTCCAGAACAGCACCTGCGGCGGGTCGACGAGCAGCGAGTCGCGCCACGCGATCAGATCGGTCAGCACCAGGTTCTCCAGGTGGGCGCCGCGGGGCTCCGGCTCGTCGGCGAGGTGGAGCGCGAGCCCCGTGTCGCCCCAGTACGCCTTCGGCGACTTGATCAGCCGGGACGTCCGGTTCACCGAGTACGGCGGCAGGCTGATGAGCTGGAAAGAGACCTCCAGCAGGTTCAGATAGCGGTGGGCGGTCGGCTGCGTTAGGCCCGCGTCGCGAGCCATCTCGGACTTGTTCATGACGTTGCCCAGACGCAGGCACGCGACGCGCATCAGGCGCCGGAAGTCGATGATGTTCTCCACGGTCGCGAGATCCTGGAGGTCCCGCTCGAGGAACGTCTTCACGTATCCGGCGAACCAGATGGCACGCTGCTCCGGTGTGCCCAGCTCCAACGCGGGCGTCGGATAGCCACCCCGTCGCGCTAGCTCGCGCCAGTCGGCCGCGGGGCCGGGCGCGTCGCGGAGCAGGTCGTACCACTCGCCGGGTGGCGTCTCGATGATCTCGCTCCAGCGCCCCGCCGTCCCGCGGCCGAGCTGCTCCTGGCGCGTGAGCGGCCAGACCGGCACGTACGTCGCCCGCCCCGCCAGCGTCTCGCTCACCCGGTTCATCAGCAGGAGGTTCGCCGAGCCCGTCAGCACGAACCGGCCCGGCCGCCGCGGGCGCGCCTCGTCGACCGCCCGCTTGACCGCGAGGACGACGTCCGCTTCGCGCTGCACTTCGTCCAGGATCAATTCCGGCGCTCGCCGGACCAGGTCGTCCGGCGCGAGCCGGGCGGTCTCCAGGACGTCCAGATCGTCCAGCGTCGCGTACGGCCGCGCAGCCAGCTCCGGAAGCGTTTGCACCAGCGTGCTCTTGCCCGTCTGGCGCGCGCCGATGACGACGACGACGGGCATGACGTCCATCGCCTGGCGCAGCGCGCGGCCGGCGAGGCGTGGGACGATTCCGGGCTGGGTCGGCGGGTAGGCAGCCATGCGAAGTGCTAGTTTTCCGTCTCTCCGTGAATAGATTTTATTCGTCTCATGAATAGATTGCAAGACGGGCGGCGGCGCGGCCGGGGCCGTGCGGTCTTGGAGCGACCGGAGCTGTGCCGTACATTCGGGAGCGCTCTGCATCGCGTGCCCGGCTCGGGCGAGCCGCCGTTCGGCGACCGACTGTCAGTACCCGGCCGTACAGTTTCCCCCATCCGATCCGCTCTTCGTACCCGCACCGATCCGACCGAATGGCGACGCTTCGCCTGATCCTCGCTCGTGACCCGGCGATCCTCCTGGAAGCGGCGGCCGAGGGCTTTCTGCGCCCGCCGTCCTGGAGCGCCGATCGTCCGTTCCCGACGCCCGACTACCTGCTGGCGCTGCGGCAGGGTGGGCTGCGGGAGGACCTTCTCGCGCTGGCGGCGGCGCGGGGGGTTCCGGGGTGGTTCGACCCGCCGCTGTGCGTGTTCCACGAGCTGCCGGCGTGGCTTGGGGCGACCGGGCTGGCGCCGTGCGGCGAGGTGGAGCGTGCGGTGCTGATCGGCGGGGTGCTGCGGCGGCTGCGGGAGGGGGGCGTGTTCCGGCGGGTGCGGCGGCCGGAGGCGATCGTG
>JADGGV010000401.1 GCA_019689775.1 Gemmatimonadota bacterium | reverse complement strand
TCGGGATGGTCGGCGCCGCGGCGCTGGCGTTCGCCTCGGAGGCGCTGGAGCGGACGCGCCACGACCCCGCGGCGGCCGGGTTCTTCGCCGCGTGGGACGGGTTCAAGGGGGACCTCCGGAGGCTCGTTCCGGGGCGTGCCCGGGCGAGAGCGACGCCGCCCGCCGACGACCGCGCCGGGCTTGGTTAGCCCGGCCACGCCACCGACCGTGCGCCCGGGTCGACCGGTCCGCGTGCCGATGCCCTCGAGACGGGCGACGCGGACCGATCCGAACCCGGCTCGCGGGCGACCCCACCCCCGGGATCCATGATCCGGGCTCGCCTGTTGCAACGCCGGGGCGACGCGCGCCGGCTCGCGCGGGCTGCGGCGATTCCGGGCGGCGCTGCCGATGCGGGCGACTCCGCGGTCCCCGCTCTGCGGCGCCTCGCCTCGCAGGTGGCGGCCGTCTTCACGGCCAACGCCCTCGCCTCGGCCGTCGCGCTGATCCAGATGGTTCTGATCGCGCGCGCCCTCGGGGTCCGCGCCTACGGCCTCCTGGCCATCACGATCACGATGGTCACGGTCGTCAACCAGTTGACCTCGTTCCGCATGGCGGAGTTCGTCGTGCGGTACGTCGCGGCGGCGTTCGAGCATCGCCGCGTCGACGAGGCGGCGGCCGCGCTGAAGTTCGCCTTCGCGGCGGAGGCGGGGGCCTCGGCCGTTGCGTATCTCCTGATCGCCGCGCTCGCGCCTGTCGGTGCCGCGCTCTTTCTGCATTCGCCGGACGGCGCCTGGATGGTGCGTACGTACGCCGTCGTCGTGCTGGCGAACGTGATCGGCGAGTCTTCGGCCGGAGTGCACCAGGCCTTCGCGGAGTTCCACCGCTACAGCCGAACCCTGGTTGCGGGGCGGCTCCTCTCGCTCGCCGTGGTCGGCGCGGCCTTCGTCCTGCGCGCCGGCATGGCCGGGATGATCGCGGCCCTGGCAATCGGCGCGTTCCTCCAGGCGCTGCCGCTCGTCGTGGGCGCGCTGTCGCTGGCGCGTCGCAAGCTCGGCGCTCGCTGGTGGCGGGTCCCGGTCGGCCGCGTGGCCGGCGGCGTGCGCGGCGCCTGGCGCTTCACCCTGGGCACGAACGCCAGCTCGACGTTGAGCCTCCTGGCGCGGGACGCGGATCCGCTGTGGCTCGGCTATTTCCGCGGGCCCGTCGAAACGGCCTACTACAAGGTGGCGCTCACGGTGGTGACGACGGCGCTGACGCCCGTCGGACCGCTCGCGCAGACGACGTTTCCCACGTTCGTGCGCCGCATCGCCGCCCGCGATCGCGCCGGCGCCCGACGGTTGATCCGGCACGCGACGGCCATGGCGGCCGCCTACATCCTCCCTGCGTCCCTGGTGGCGGCGACGGTCGGCGGGCCGGCGATCCGGCTGGCCTACGGGCGGGGGTTCGAGCCTGCGCAGGCCGCGGTCTGGGTTCTGCTCGGCGGGCTCGGATTCGCGAACCTGCTCTTCTGGACCCGCCCGGTGCTCCTCGCCCTCGACCGCGTCGATTACACGCTGAAGGTCAACGTGGGGGTCGCCGTCTCGAAGCTCGCCCTGGTCGCCGTCGTGATCCCCCGCTTCGGCTTCGTCGGGAACGCCGCACTCCTCGCCGTGCTCCTCGTCCTCGGGCTATCGGTTTCCGCCCGCAAGGCGCTGTCTCTGTTGGGAGGCTCCGGTGCCGACCCTGCATGAGGCCGTCGAGGCCGAGCGGGTCAAGCGGATCAACGCGATCTTCCACGACGCGGAGGCACGGCTCTACGAGAATCGCCACCCCGAGATCTTCGACGGCCTGAGCGAGCTGCTGGTGCGGGCGATCGGCCGGCTCTCGCGCGATCGGGGCATCGGTGCACCGAGGCGGGCCGTCGATGTGGGGACGGGTACCGGCTTCATGCCGATGACGCTGCGGCGCGCAACGCGCGCGGGCGGCGACGCGCAGTGGGTGCTCTGCGACATCTCCTACAACATGCTCCGGGTCGCGCGCGAGCGTGTGACGTCGGCCGGCTGTCGGGTGCTGGGGTGCGTGGCGATGGACGCGGAGCGGTCCGCGCTGCGGCCGGGTGTGGCGGACCTCGTCACGGCGAGCTCTGTGCTCCACCACCTCCCGGATCCGGCGCGGTTCGTCCAGGGGTGCCGGCAGATTCTCCGGCCCGGCGGGCACATGCTCGTCGCTCATGAGCCACGCAGAGGCTTCTACGCCTCCGCGGTCTCGCTCCCCGCGCGCGCCGCGTTGCAGCTCCTCCGGATCGTCGGCGGCGTTCGCGCTCGGCTGCGGCGGAGCGGGACGCGCGCGCCGGACCGGACGTTCTGGGACGAGGTCCAGCGCGGGCTCGAGGGTGCGGGATTCGGGCGGATGGCGCCGGACGAGGTCCAGCGGCTGGTGGATTATCACTCGCCGACCGCCGGCGCTCGCCTGGATACCGAACGCGGCCTCCGGCCGAAGGAACTGTTCGGCGACGGCTGGACCGTCGTCGCCTCCGGGACCTACGGACATCTCGGCAAGCTGGCCCTGAAGGCACCGCGGCGGCGCCTGCTCGGGCGCATCGAGCGTCTCCTGGCCCGCGCGTTCCCGCGCTCGGGCTCCCTCTTTTACGTCCTCGCCGAACGCGCGCACGAATGAAGGCCGACGCAATCGAGCAGCTCTACCGGAACTCCGTCGACACCATCGTCTCGAGGCGGCACGCCGTCGAATCCTGGCTTCGGCGCTGCGCCCCTCGGCGGATCTCCTCCCGATCCGTTCCCTACATCCGGCCGGGGGAGATCGTGCGGGATGCGGCGCGCCGGGACGGCGTCCCGACCCTGCCGCACACCCGGGCCGGAGCGGCGGTCACGGCCCCCGACCGCCTCCGCACGTTCCCGCTCGACCGAACGTTCGCCCACGGCACGGCGGCCGTACGCACGAAGCGCTCGGAGGCGCCGCGGTGAAGATCGCCATGTTGACCGACACCTTCCTCCCCTCCTATGGCGGGGCGGAGATCCACGTCCTCGAGCTCAGCCGCGCGCTCCACGACCGCGGCCACTCGGTCCGGATCGTGACGGCGACGGCCGGGCCGGCCGACTGCGACCGTTTCGTCGTGGACCGGGTGCCGCGTCTCGCGGGGGGTGGGGCCGTGGCATTGGCGGGCGTGCCCGGCGCGCTCCGCCGGCTCCACGAGGCGATCCGGGCGGCTGACGTCGTCCACTGCCACTACTCGTTTCTGCTGGGGGCGCTCGGTGCAGGGATCTCCGCCGTCCTGCGGCGTCCCGCGGTCACGACGCTCCACGGCCTGGGCACGCTCGACTCGTCCGTCGGGCGTTCCGTGCTGCGGCGGAGCTACCGTCGGACGTCCCTCGCGCTGTCGCGCCGAATCATCGCCACGAGCGACGAGATGCGGGCGGTTGCGTCGCGCTTCGCGCCGGAGAGTCGGATCCGGGTGATCCCGAACGGCGTCGCCGGGGACCGGTTCGTCCCCGCGGCGGAGGATGAGCAGCCGGGGCGGGTCGTGATTCTCAGCATGCGCCGGCTGGCCCCGAAGAACGGCGTCCAGTATCTGATCGAGGCCGCACCGGCCGTCCTGCGGGCCGTCCCCACGGCCGAGTTCTGGATCGCCGGCTCCGAGAAGCTCGAGGGCTACTTGCGCGAGCGGGTGCGCGAGCTCGGCATCGAGGCGAGTGTGCGCTTCCTGGGGACCGTTCCCTATGAGCGGGCGGACGAGTTCTATCGACAGGCCGGCGTCGTGGTGTTCCCGTCGAGCGCGGAGTCGACGAGCCTGGCGTGCCTGGAGGCAATGGCCTGCGGCAAGGCCGTCATCGCCAGCGCGCTCGGGCCGTACAAGGCGCTCCTGGGCGCCGACGAGCGCGGGCTGCTGGTGCGCCTCTTCGACCGCGAGACGTCGGATTACAACGCGCCGTTGCAGCTCCCGCCCGATCGGATCGCGGCGCTGGCGGCCGCGATCGTGCGTTGCGGGCGGGACGCCGGACTCCGGCGCGAGCTGGGGCACCGCGCTCGCGAGCACGTGCTGGGCCGGTATACCTGGGATGCCATTGCGCGCGATGTCGAGTCCGTGTACGAGGAAGCGCTGCGCGCCATGAGTGATCCGCGAGGATGATCGTCCGCCGCGCCGGTCCCGCAGCGCGCGCGGGCGACGACGGGCGGGT
>JADGGV010000400.1 GCA_019689775.1 Gemmatimonadota bacterium | reverse complement strand
CCCCCGGACCGCGGGCGGGTTCCCGTGGGAGCGACATGTGCGGGGAGCGTGCCAGCGCGGGCTCAGCGCTGGTCCGGCCGGGCGGGCCCGTCCGGCGCGGCCAGGATGCCGGCGTCGAGAACCGCGAGGACGGGGTTGTGGTCGCTGAGCGCGTCCCACTCCGGGCCGCTGACCACGTGGCAGGCGACGAGCGCCGGCGCCCACGCCGCGGGGATGAAGATGCCGTCACAGTGGTACGGCGCGGCGCGGTTCGCCGACCAGCGCAGCGTCTGGGCGAGCGGGCGGCCGGGATTCGCGGTCTGCCAGCAGGGGATCAGCCCGAGCTCGTCCGCGAGGCGCGCGAGCAGCTCGCGCTCGCCGCGGCTCATGCGCACCGGCTCGTCCGGACCGCGCACGCCGACGACGACGTTCAGGTCGCCGCCGACCACGAGGTCCGCGCCGTCGCCGAACGGGGCGAGTCGATCCAGGATCGCGCCCATGGTGCGGACGTAGCCGCGCTCGCCGGCGGGACAGTGGACGCTGAAGACGCGGAGCGGCTTGCCGGCAGGCGACGCGGCGGCGGGGAGCTCGGCGCCGACGACCCAGCCGCGGAACCCGGGGATGTCGATCGGCGTCGCGGCGACGGCACGGCCGTAGAACGCGGTGCCCCACCGGCCCGACCCCGCCGGCGCCCAGACCAGCGTGTCCGCCGGCGTCGGTCGGAACTCCTCGCCCGGCGCCGCCTCCGGCGGCCGGCACTCCTGCGCCAGCAGCAGGTCCGGCGCCAGCTCCCGCACGACGCGGCTCCAGTGCCCGCCTCGCCGCGCGCTCCCGCCGTGCAGGAAGTTGTACGTGGCGATGCGGAGGCGGCCGCCCGCGCGCCGCGGCACGCGCAACCGCCTACTCCGCGCGGAGCGCCTGGACCGGGTCGACGCGCGCGGCGCGGCGGGCCGGGACGTAGCTCGCCAGGAGCGCGACGCCCAGCAGCGCGAGCGTGGCGGCGCCGAGCGTGACGGGATCCGTCGGGCGCACGTCGAACAGGAGCGACGACAGCAGCCGCGTCGCCGCGAGCGCCCCGACCAGCCCGATTACGATGCCCGCCGCGGCGAGCCGCGCCGACTGGAGGACGACGAGCCGGCCGATGCGGCCGACGTCGGCGCCGAGCGCCATGCGCACGCCGATCTCCGCGCGGCGCTGCGCGACGAGGTAGGCGACGACGCCGTAGATCCCGACGGCGCTGAGCAGGAGCGCCATCCCGGCGGCGAGCCCGAGCAAGAGGAGCGTGAAGGAGCGGCGAGCGACGGACTCGGAGCGGGCGACGACGTCGCTCAGCGGCGCGATGTTCGCCACGGCCACGGAGGGGTCCAGCTCGGCGACGGCGCGGCGGACCTCCTCCGTCAGGCGCGCCATCGGCACGGCGGGCGCGCGGACCACGAGCGTCATCGCACCGGGCGTCCCCCACCCCGAATGCCCGTACTCCGCCGACGCCTGGAAGGGGATGTAGACGATCGGGTACACCGGCTTGTCGAGGCCGTCGCCACGGACGTCGCCGGCCACGCCGACGACCGGGTTGAGCGGCGTCGTGCCGAACGGCCCGACGAGCCGGCCGAGCGGCGCCTGGCCGGGGAAGATCTGCCGCGCCAGCGCCTGGCTGAGCACGATCGCGCCGGTGCGGTTGCGGTCGTCCGCCGGCTCGCGGTCGCGCCCGGCGAGGAGCGGGATCCCCATCGCGCGGAAGTAGCCGGGGGAAACGACCATCGTCGGCATGCAGCCGGCGCCGACGTCGCCCTCGTCGCTCCGCACCAGGAGCGCGGCGCAGTACGAGCCGTTGAACGGGCCGATGTCGCGCCGCATCGGCAGCACTTCGGCGAGACCGACGGCCTGAACGCCCGGGATCGAGGCGACGCGCTCGCGCAGCCGCTCGTAGAACGCGATGCGGTCGGCGTCCTCCTGGTACTTCGCCCACGGCGGCGCGACGTCGAGCGTGAGCACGCCGTCGGGTCGGATGCCGGGATCGACCGCACGCAGGTGGAGGAAGCTCTGGAGGAGGAGCCCGGCGCCGGCCAGGAGCACGAGCGCGAGCGCGATCTGCGCGACGGTCAGCGCGCGACGCGCGAGGTGGCGCCCCGGCGTCATCCCGCGCCCACCCTCGCGCAGCGCGTGCATGAGGATCGGGCCGCGCGAGCGCGCGTACAGCACGCCCGCGAACGCGGCCGCGACGAGGACGCAGAGCGCCGCCGTGAACGCGACGCTCGCGCCGCCGACGCCGACCTCGGCGAGGCGCGGCAGGTCCGTCGGCGCGAGGTGCAGCAGGACGCGCAGCCCGGCCGACGCGAGCACCAGCCCGAGCGCGCCGGCGGCGAGCGCGAGCAGGAGCGTCTCGGCCAGGAACCGTCCCGCGAGCTGGCGCCGGCTCGCGCCCAGCGCCGTGCGCACCGCCACCTCCCGGCGCTGCGCCTCCGCGCGCGCCAGGAACAGGTTCGCGATGTTCGCGCAGGCGATCAGCAGCACGAGCGCGACCGCGCCCAGCAGCATCCAGAGCGTGCGCGCCGAGTCGCCGAGCACGTAGTCGCGCAGCGGCCGCGCGGCCGTGCGGAAGCGCGACTTCGTCATGAACCCCGCGGAGTACGCGCTCGGCATCGCCTCCACGAAGCGCGCGGTCAGCCGGTCCAGCTCGGCCTGCACCGCCGTCAGCGGGACGCCGGGCTTGACCCGCGCGATCGCGTTCAGGTGATGGTCGTTGACCGGCGTCGCGGTGGAGTCCAGCTCGAGCGGCATCCAGACGTCGACCACATGGTCCGGGAGCTGGAAGCCCCGCGCGAGGACCCCGACGACGCGGGCCGGACGGCCGGACACCTCGATCGTCTTCCCGACGATCGCCGGGTCGCGGCCGTAGCGCCGCGCCCAGAAGTCGTATCCCAGCGCGACGATCCCCGCGGAGCTCGCGCCGTCCGACGGCAGGATCGGTCGGCCCAGCACCGGCCTCGCGCCCAGCACGTTCATCAGGGACCCGGTGACGTACGCCGCCGCGACCTGCTCCGCCGGCAGCCCGCCGCCGCCCACGCCGACCACCGTCGGGAACAGCGCGCCCAGCTCGTCCAGCGTGCCGGCGTTCCGCAGCAGGAACCAGTAGCCGCCCTCCGAGACCCCCCAGCGCCAGTCCGGGTTCAGCCCCGGCACCGGGCTGTCGATCCAGACCAGCCGCTCCGCCGCCGGGTAGCGCAGCGGCCGGAGCACGACCCGCTCGACGAGCGTGAATACCGCGATCGTCGCCCCCAGCGCCAGCGCCAGCGTGACCACCGCCACCGCGGTGAAGCCCGGGCTCCGCGCCAGCGACCGCGCCGCCAGCCGGACCTGCCGAACGAGCGTGCCCCACGTCTCCATGCGCCGCCGCTTTCGCGCCATGCCGTGATCGATCGCCAGCGTCGCCTCGCGGTACGCCCGCACGTCCCCGAAGCGCCGCTCCGCCTCCCGCCGCGCCGCCTCGGGCCTCATCCCCCGGGCGACGTTCTCCTCCACCCGCATCTCCAGGTGGAACGCGAACTCCTCCGCCAGCTCCTCGTCCGGACGCTCGCCGCGCACGAGCCGGCGCAGCTCGCGGTACCGGTCCGGGATCCACGCCATCGGCCGCCGTCCGGGCTCAGGCGGTGCCCGGCGCCATCACCCGCGCCACCGCCGCTGTGAACTGCGCCCAGCTCGCCGCCTCCGCCCGGAGCTGCCGGCGGCCGGCCTCGGTGATCGTGTAGTACTTCGCGCGCCGGTTGTTCTCGCTGATCCCCCACTCCGCCGTCAGCCACCCCCGCTTCGTCATCCGGTGCAGCGCCGGATACAGCGAGCCCTCCTCCACCCGCAGCGCATCGTCCGTCGTCCGCTCCAGCCACCGCGCCACGCCGTAGCCGTGCATCGGCCCCCAGGAGAGCGCCTGGAGGATCATCATGTCGAGGGTGCCCTGGAGGAGGTCGAGTCGCATGGCGTTTCGGTCGTGGATGCGGGCGGATACCCCTAGAAGCTTGAGGTAAGGTGCGCCGCGTTCCATAGAACGTCAAGGGGAAGAAGTCGGATCGGCGGTGCGGCAAGGGCAGACGCGAAGGCCGTTCAGAGCCGCGAGGGCGTATGACGCGCGGATCCACTGCGGCGGCCGCGCGAGGGTTGGCAGAAACACGGCGGCTCAGTCGTCTTTACATAGGGAGCGTGCGGCCGGTGCGCCGGCGTTTCCTCCACCTTGCGACAGTTCCCGTCCCGC
>JADGGV010000399.1 GCA_019689775.1 Gemmatimonadota bacterium | reverse complement strand
CCCCGTTTCCGCCCCCACCCGAAGTCGGACCCGGAGTGCACACCGTCCGAAGTCAATCCCGCAGTTCCCGCCCGCCGTCGCACCCGCAGCTCGACGCCGGGCGGACCCGGATCGGGGGAGCCGGGGTGCTTCGCCGGGCCACGGGGCGCTGTGGCGGCGGCCCCGTCGACGCCGCCCACGCCGACGTGCACGCGCGCAAAGCACGGGATTTGCGCGGGCACCGCGGCTCCTCGACATGCCACGCCGTCGTCGACCCATCGCGGATCCCGGCGAGGGAGGTGCGACATGGAGCGGCCGGTGGGTGGAGCCTCGGGCTTCGGCGTCGCGCGCGTGCTCGCGCTCGTTGTCCTCGCGCTGATGCTGGTCGCGGTGGCGTACTCGGCGTGGATCGGCGTGCGCTACTTCGGCCGGATCGGCGTGTAGGAGGCGGCGGATGACCAAGCGGCAGACGCGCGCGTTCTTCTACGCCGGCACGGGTGTGTTCGGCGCGATCTTCATCGCGCTGACGATCGACAGTCACCGGCAGTTCCCGACACTGACGCACTCGGACCGGATCACGCCGGCGGTGATCGCGGGGAAGCACGTGTGGCATCGGCAGAACTGCGTCAACTGCCACACGCTGCTGGGGGAGGGGGCGTACTTCGCGCCGGACCTGACGAAGATCACGCAGCAGCGGGGTGCGGCGTACCTGAAGGCGTTCCTGAAGGATCCGTCGAAGTTCTACTCGGAGGAGCGGGACCGGCGGCTGATGCCGACGCTGGCGCTGAGCGACCGGGAGATCGACGAGCTGATCGCGTTCCTGGACTGGGTCGGGCGGATCGACACGCAGGGGTGGCCGCCGCGGCCGATCCTGGTGACGGGGGCGGCGATCCCGGGGACGGAGGCGGTGGGTGCGCCGCCGCGGGCGGCGGCATCGAGCGACCCGGTGGCGCTGGGGGAGGCGCTGTTCCGGCGGACGCCGCCGGGGTGCTCGGCGTGCCACTCGACGGCGCCGGGGGTGAACGTGGTGGGGCCGTCGCTTGCGAATGCGGCGACGGTGGCGGCGCAGCGGGTGGAGAGCCCGGACTACCACGGGAAGGCGACGGACGCGGCGGGCTACCTGCGGGAGTCGATCCTGGACCCGAACGCGTACGTGGTGCAGGGGCCGACGTTCTCGAGCGGCGGGCGATCGCTGATGCCGTCGGACTTCGCGCAGACGCTGGAGCCGCGCCAGGTGGACGAGCTGGTGGCCTACCTGATGACGCTCCGGTAGGGAGGGGGCGATGCGATACCGGACGCAGGCAGTGGCGTACCCGTACTGGGTCGTGGCGCTTCTTCTCTACGGCCTACAGATGGTCTTCGGGCTGCTGGCGATCGTGAAGTACCTGGGGCCGGACCCGATCCGCGCGGTTCTGCCGTTCGACGTCTCGAAGGCGATCCACACGAACCTGCTGATCGTGTGGGTGCTGACGGGGTTCATGGGGGCGGCGTACTGGCTGGTGCCGGAGGAGTCGCGGACGGAGCTGTACTCGCCGCGGCTCGCATACTGGCAGCTCGGGCTGTTTACGGCGGCGGGGGTGACCGCGGTGGTCGGCTACCTGTTCCGCTGGACGGCTGGGAACAAGCTGCTGGAGCAGCCCTACCCGGTGAAGCTCGCGATCGTCGTCGTGATGCTGATGTTCCTCTACAACGTGGGGATGACGATCTGGCGGGCGCGCCGGCTGACGACGACGGAGGGCGTGCTGGTGGCGGGGCTCGCGGGGGCGGCCGTGCTGTACCTCCCGGCGCTCCTCGAGTTCGACAACTACACGGTGAGCATCTTCTACCGCTGGTGGACGGTGCACCTGTGGGTCGAGGGGGTGTGGGAGATGATCCAGGGCGGGCTGCTGGCCTACCTGCTGATCCGGCTGTCGGGCGCGGATCGGGAGGTCATGGAGAAGTGGCTCTACGTGATCGTGGGGCTGACGTTCATCTCCGGGATCCTGGGGACGGCGCACCACTACTTCTGGATCGGCGTGCCGGCGTACTGGCTGCCGATCGGCGGGATCTTCAGCGCGCTCGAGCCGCTGGCGTTCCTGGCGATGGCGGTCTACGCGTACGCGGCCACGCGGCGCTCTGGGCTGGCGCACCCGAACCGCATGGCCGTGCACTGGACGATCGGCAGCGTGATCTACTCGGCCTTCGGCGCGGGGATCCTGGGGCTCGCGCACACGTGGCCGTCGGTGAACCGCTGGACGCACGGCACCATGATCACGGCGATGCACGGCCACATGGCGTTCTTCGGTGCGTACGTGATGATCGTGCTGGCGGTGGTCACGTACGCGGCGCCGATCCTGTTCGGCCGGCCGCACGAGGAGCACGAGACGGCGATCGGGCTGTGGGCGTTCTGGCTCCAGATCGCCGGGATGTTCGGGATGACGATGGCGTTCGCGACGGCCGGCATCTCGCAGACGTACCTGGAGCGTATCATCGGGCTGGGCTACCTGGAGACGCAGCAGAAGATCCAGGTGCACTTCCTGATGCTCCTGGCGACGGGGATCCTCTTCGCCGCCGGCGTGGCGCTCTACATCTACGACTTCTTCTTCCTGGTGCCGCGAGGCCATCGCGAGCCGACGCCGTGGCCGGCGGCGGAGCCCGTGGAGGCGTGAGGCCGTGAACCCGGCGCAGACGACGGTCCTGCGTGCCGGCGCGCCGCAGGGGCTGCGCACGCTGCGCGCGGAGCCGTACTACCTGCCGGTGGGCGGCGAGGTCGCGCTCTTCGAGGAGTGTCACCGGCGCGGCCTCGACGTCATGCTGAAGGGGCCGACGGGGTGCGGCAAGACGCGCTTCGTGGAGTACATGGCGTGGCGGCTGGGGCGCCCGGTCGTGACCGTGACCTGCCACGACGACCTCTCGGCGAGCGACCTGACCGGGCGGTGGCTGGTGCGCGGCGGCGAGACGGTGTGGCAGGACGGGCCGCTCGCGCTCGCCGCGCGACACGGCGCCATCTGCTACCTGGACGAGGTGGTCGAGGCGCGGGCGGACGTCGTCGTTGTGATCCATCCGGTCACCGACGACCGTCGCCTCCTTCCGGTCGAGAAGACCGGCGAGCTGATCGAGGCGGCGCCGGGCTTCCAGCTCGTCGTGTCGTACAACCCCGGCTACCAGCACGCGCTCAAGGACCTGAAGCCGAGCACGCGGCAGCGCTTCGTCGCGCTCGAGTTCGACTTCCCGCCGCCGGAGCGGGAGCGCGTGGTGGTGGCGCACGAGGGCGGCGTGGACGCGGCGACGGCCGCGGCGCTCGTCGAGCTGGCCGGCCGGGTCCGGCGGCTGCGCGACCGCGGCCTCCCGGAGGTGCCGAGCACGCGCGTGCTCGTGGCGACGGCGCGCCTGATCGCGGGTGGGATCGCGCCGGCCGATGCGTGCCGCGCCGCGCTCGTCGCGCCGCTGACCGACGACCCGGACGTGCTCGCCGCGATCGGCGACCTCGTCGCCGCGACGTTCTGAGCCGTGGCGGAGCCGGAAGACGTCATCCTGGAGGGCGCGCACCTCGCGGCGACGCGCCTGGGGGCGCTGTGGGCGCGGCGCGGCGGCGCCGCCGACCGGGTCGACCTCGCCCAGCTCCGCCGCCGCCTGGAGCTGCTGGTGGCCGCCGTCTTCCCGGGGGCGCCGGAGATCGCCGTGGCCGAGCCGCCGGCGCCGCCCACGCTCCTCGCGCGCATCGCCGGGTGCGCGCCGGCGCACCTCCGGCCGCGCGTCGCGCTCGCCTCGACCGACGGCGAGCGGCTGCGGCTGCCGCGGGAGCTGGACGCGGTCCCGCCCGGCGAGCGCGTCGCCCGCTACCGGCTGCTCGCGCTCGAGCAGGCGGCGCGCCGGGCGCGCGGGACCGCCGCGCTCCTGCCGCGCGACCCGCTGCTGCGCGACCTCTTCCTCCTGGCCGAGGCGGCGAGCGTGGACCGGCTCCTCGCCGAGCGCCTCCCCGGCCTCGTCGGCGACCTCCGCGCCGCCCGCGCCGCTGCACGCGCGGCGCGCGTCGACGCGCCACGGGCCACGGCGCGCGAGCGGTGCGTCGAGGCGCTCGTCCGCGCGCTCCTCGAGGCGGACCCGACCATGCCGCCGGCGGGGTTTCCGGGCGACGATCCGCCGGGAGCCTCGCCCGCCGGCTCGCTCGCGTGGGCGCGGCGGGAGGCCGAGCGCATCCGGGCGCGGCCGGGGCGCTACCGCGGCGTGGCCGCCGTCGCGCTGTGGGGGGGGGCGTCGCCGGGGG
>JADGGV010000398.1 GCA_019689775.1 Gemmatimonadota bacterium | reverse complement strand
ATCGGGAGGTGGGCGGGGCCGCCGCTGGGCGCAACGGGCGGCGCCGGCGAGCGCCGCTGACCGGGCGCGTCGTCGTGCGCCGCGCGGGCCGCCGCCCGTTGCGCCCGCGCGCGGCTTGCCCGATCTTCCCCGCTCATCCCCCGACTCAGGACCTTCATCTCGCGGAGACCGAATCCGATGGCGTCCACGACCGCATCCGCGCGCCGTCGCTTCCTCGCGCCGGTGCTCGCGGCGCTCCTCACGCTCCCGGGCGCGGCGGCCGCGCTCCAGGCGCAGACCCCCGCGGCGAGCGCCGCCGACCACGCGGCGGTGCGCGCGCGCCACGGCATGGTCGTCTCCGCGAGCGCGATCGCCAGCCGCGTCGGCCGGGACGTGCTGCGCGACGGCGGCAACGCGGTCGACGCGGCGATCGCCACGGCGTTCGCGCTCGCGGTCACCTACCCGACCGCCGGCAACATCGGCGGCGGCGGCTTCATGGTGATCCGCTTCCCGGACGGCCGCGCCACCACGATCGACTTCCGCGAGAAGGCGCCGCTCGCCGCCTCGCCGGACATGTTCGAGGACTCGACCGGCGCGTACTCGGCGAAGATCCACCACAAGAGCTACCGCTCCGTCGGCGTGCCCGGCACGGTCGCCGGGCTGGCCCTGGCGCACGAGAAGTACGGCAGCCTGCCGTGGCGCCGGCTCGTGCAGCCGGCCGTCACGCTCGCGGCCGACGGCTTCGACATGCCGCCCGGCCTCGCCCGCTCGCTCGCGGCCGTGCTCCCGGCGATGCGGCCGTACCCGGCCTCCGTCGCCGCGTACTCGAAGAACGGCACGCCCTACGCCGTGGGCGAGCGCTTCCAGCAGCCGCAGCTCGCGCGCACGCTCGCGCGCATCCGCGACCAGGGGCGGGACGGCTTCTACAAGGGCGAGACGGCGCGCCTCATCGCCGAGGAGATGCGCCGCGGCGGCGGGCTGATCACCGAGGAGGATCTGGCCCGCTACCAGGCGAAGGAGCGCGAGCCGGTCCGCGGCACCTACCGCGGCTACGAGATCATCTCGATGCCGCCGCCCAGCTCCGGCGGCGTCGCGCTGATCGAGATGCTGAACATCCTCGAGGGCTACGACCTCAAGGCGATGGGGCACGACTCGCCCGCGTACGTGCACACGCTCGTCGAGGCGATGCGGCGTGCGTTCCTCGACCGCGCGCGCTACCTCGCCGACCCGGACTTCGAGCAGATGCCGCTCGAGCGGCTCACGAGCAAGGCGTACGCGGCCGAGCTGCGCAAGACGATGCTCCCCGACAAGGCGTCGCCCTCCGAGCCGGCGCAGGTCGCGCAGGCGTACGAGAGCCCGCAGACGACGCACTTCTCCGTCGTCGACGGGAACGGCATGGCCGTCTCCGTCACCTACACGCTCGAGCAGGGCTACGGCGTCAAGATCGTGGTGCCGGGCGCAGGCTTCCTGCTGAACAACGAGATGGGCGACTTCAACGGCAAGCCCGGCCTCACCGACAGCACCGGCCTCATCGGCACGACGCCGAACCTCGCCCGCCCGGAGAAGCGCATGCTCTCCAGCATGACGCCCACCATCCTCGCGAAGGACGGCAAGCTCGTCGCCGTCGTCGGCAGCCCCGGCGGCCGCACGATCATCAACACCGTGCTCCAGGTGATCCTCAACCTGGTCGACTTCGACATGGGGATCCAGCAGGCCGTCGACGCGGCGCGCCTGCACCACCAGTGGCTCCCCGACCGCGTCGACGTCGAGGCGAACGGGCTGCCGCCCGCCACCGTCCAGGCGCTCGAGGGCATGGGCTACCGCGTCCGCCTCGGTGGGCGACAGGGCACCGCGCACTCGATTCAGATCGACCCGGTCACGGGCGACCGCATCGGCGCCGCGGACCCGCGCGACGCGGATGCGGGCGCGGCGGGGTGGTGACGCCCTCGGCGCGCGGGGACGTGAACGGATGAACGGCGTTTTGAACCACGGAGAACACGGAGGTCACGGAGCGAGGGCGTCTCGCGGGAGACCCGCGTAGGCCGGGCACGGCGCTGGAGCGACGCCGCCCCGCCGGCTGCCCGCGTTCGCCGAAAACGAGGCGCCCCGCCGGCCACCCGCGTCGACCGGAAACGACATCGAGCGCCGATGCCTCCGCCCGGTGAGCCTCCAATCCCCGGGGGCGTCCTCCGAGCGCTCTGTGGGCTCCGTGGTTAAAAAAGCCGTTCCGGACCTTCGGCCGCCCGCGAACCCAGACCGCACCGCCACCATGACCCGATCCCTCGCCGCCATTCTCGCTCTCCTCGCCCTCGCGGCCGCCGCGCCGGCAAGCGCGCAGACGCCGTCGACCGACACCCTCGACATCCCCGGCCTGCGCGCGCCCGTCGAGATCGCCCGCGACCGCTGGGGCATCGCCCACATCTACGCGGCGAACGAGGACGACCTGTTCTTCGCGCAGGGCTACAACGCCGCGCGCGACCGGCTCTTCCAGCTCGAGATCTGGCGCCGCCAGGCGACGGGGACGCTGGCCGAGATTCTCGGCCCGCGCGAGCTCGACCGCGACATCGGCGCGCGGCTGCACCGCTTCCGCGGCGACCCGCACGCGGAGCTGGCACACTACCACCCGCGCGGCGAGGCAATCGTCCGCGCGTTCGTGCGCGGCGTGAACGCGTACATCCGTCAGGCGCGCGCGCACCCCGACTCGCTCCCGCTCGAGTTCAGGCTGCTCGGGATCCAGCCGCAGGAATGGACGCCCGAGGTCGTGATCTCGCGCCACCAGGGGCTGCTCGGCAACGTCACCTCCGAGCTGCGCATCGGCCGCGCCGTGGCCCGGCTCGGCGCCGCGACGGTCCGGGACCTCAGCTCGTTCGGCCCCGGCGAGCCGGACCTGCGCCTGGACCCATCCATCGACGCCGCCGCGCTCGACGCCGACATCCTCCACTACTACAACGCGTTCCGTCAGCCGGTGCGCTTCGAGCCCGCCGACATCGTCGCCGCCGCACGCGGCGATTCGGCCGCGTACCGCCGGCTCGCCGCCGCGCTCCCGCCCGCCGAGACCGACATCGCCGCCGGCGGCGACGCGATCGGCAGCAACAACTGGGTGCTCGCCGGCACGAAGACCGCGAGCGGCCGGCCGCTGCTCGCGAACGATCCGCATCGCGTGCAGCAGGCGCCGTCGCTGCGCTACTTCGTGCACCTCGTCGCCCCCGGCTGGAACGTCATCGGCGGCGGCGAGCCGGTGCTTCCCGGCGTCTCGATCGGGCACAACGAGCACGGCGCCTGGGGGCTGACCGTCTTCGACATCGACGGCGAGGACCTCTACGCCTACGAGACGAACCCGGCGAACCCGAACCAGTACCGCTACCGCGGCCGCTGGGAGGACATGCGGATCGAGTGGGACACGATCCGCGTGAAGGGCTCCGCCCCCGTCGTCGTCCAGCTCCGCTTCACGCGGCACGGCCCGGTCGAGTACCAGGACACCGCCGCGCACCGCGCCTGGGCGCTCCGCGCCGCCTGGCTCGACATCGGCGCCGCGCCCTACCTCGCCTCGCTCCGCATGGACCAGGCGACGACGTGGGAGGAGTTCCGCGCCGCCTGCGCCTATTCCCGCATCCCCGGCGAGAACATGATCTGGGCCGACCGCGCCGGGAACATCGGCTGGCAGGCCGTCGGCGTCGCGCCGATCCGCCGCGGCTGGAGCGGCCTCGTCCCCGTCCCCGGCGACGGCCGCTTCGAGTGGGACGGCTATCTCCCGATCCCCGAGCTGCCACACGCCGCCAACCCCGCCGCCGGCTTCATCGCCACCGCGAACCAGGACGACCTGCCGCCCGGCTACCCGCACCGCGACGCCGTCGGCTGGGAGTGGGCCGACCCGTTCCGCTTCCGCCGCATCGCCGAGGTGCTCTCGGCCGGCGACCGCTTCACCGTCCAGGACATGATGCGGCTCCAGCACGACGTGCTCTCCATCCCCGCCCGCACGCTCGTGCCGCTCGCGCTCCGGCTCGCGCCCGCCGACCCCGCGCTCGCCGCCGCGCTCGACACGCTCCGCCGCTGGGACTTCCGCATGGACACCGCCTCCGTCGCCGCCGGCATCTACGGCATCTGGGAGCGCCAGCTCATGCAGGCGACGACGGCCGCCGTCGTGCCGCCCGACGCCCGCGCCCTCCTCCGGCTCGGCACCGGGCGGATGGTCGAGCTGCTGGCCAGCCCCGACGCCCACCTCGGCCCCAACCCCACCGCCGCCCGCGACTCGATCCTGCTC
>JADGGV010000397.1 GCA_019689775.1 Gemmatimonadota bacterium | reverse complement strand
CTGGGTCAGTTGTGTTTACTAGACTGGGGGGGGCGCCCGGGCGGGCCGACGCTGCTCGTCGACGGCGAGCGGCAGGCGGCGCCCGGGCCCGTCGATGCCATGATGATCGCGCTCGCGTCGTGCTCCGCGATCGACGTCGTCGACATTCTGGCGAAGCGCCGCACGCCGGCATCCGCGCTGCGGGTCGAGGTGGAGTTCGAGCGCGCGGCGGGGGTTCCGCGCCGGGTGCTGGCCGCGCACCTCCGCTGGGTCGTGAGTGCGGCCTCGGAGCGGTCGCACGTCGAGCGCGCCGTGCAACTGTCGGTCGAGAAGTACTGCTCGGTCGCGGCGTCGCTCGCCCCGGACCTCAGGCTCTCCTGGGACGTCGAGGTCCACCGGCCCGGAGGCGAGCCGTGATCGACGCGTTCATCGGCAATACGCCGATGGTCCGGCTCGAGCGGGTCGTGGAGCCGGACATGGCCGAGGTCTGGGTCAAGCTCGAGGGGCTGAACCCCGGCGGCTCGATCAAGGACCGCACCGCGCTCGCGCTGATCACGGACGGCGAGCGGCGCGGGCTGCTGCGGCCCGGCGGCACGATCGTCGAGCCGACGTCCGGCAACACCGGCATCGGCCTGGCGCAGGTAGCCTCGGCGCGCGGCTACCGGCTGGTGCTGTGCCTGCCGGCCTCGATGAGCATCGAGCGGAAGCGCACGTTGCGCGCGTACGGCGCGGAGCTCGTGCTCACCGATCCCGCGCGCCGGATGCTCGCCGCGATCGAGGAGGCGCAGCGCATCCGCGACGCGACGGGCGCCTACCTGCCGGACCAGTTCGCGAACCCGGCGAACCCGCAGATCCACTACGAGACCACCGGTCCCGAGATCTGGCGCGACCTCGACGGCCGCATCGACACGTTCGTCTACGGCACCGGCACGGGGGGCACGATCTCGGGCGTCGGTCGCTTCCTGAAGGAGCGGCGGCCCGCGGTGATGGTCGTCGCCGTCGAGCCGGCGCGCTCCGCGGTGCTCTCCGGCGAGCCGCGCGGCCAGCACCAGTTCCAGGGGATGGGACCGGGCTTCATCCCCCAGAACCTGGATCGTACGGTGATCGATCGGGTCATGAAGGCATGGGAGGAGGACGCCTTCCCGCTCGCCCGGCGCCTGGCCCGCGAGGAGGGGCTGTTCGTCGGGATGAGCAGCGGCGCCATCATCGGCGCCGCGCTCCAGGTGGCGCGCGAGCTCGGCCCGGGGCACCGCGTCGCCTGCATCGCGCCCGACTCCGGCGCGCGCTACCTCAGCACGGCGCTGTACGCCGAGCCCGGCGCCGAGGATCCGACGGGAGAGGAGTGCCTCTGACCCGGCGCCGGCGCGGCGGGAGCACGCGTCGTCGGCCCGCCAGCGAGGATCCGACCGGCGACGCGTGCCTGTGACGCCCGCGCCCGCGACTCGTCCAGAGGGAGTGCGCTGCCCGCCGCCGTCCGCTGCTGCCTCGACGACGTGGCCCGCGGCATCTCCTGGAGCGATCCGGCCGCCACGGCCGGACCCGTCCTCCCCGGCTGATCCGCCGGCCGCGCCGCCGCCTCCCGCCCGATCGGTCCGCCGCCGCGGAACCAATCCGCCCGCTGGCCCATTTGTAGCAAACAGACCCACGCCATCGACCACACCGGGGCGCCGCGTGACCCCGCGGCGCGCGGCGACGGCGGTGTGGCCGCCGAAGACCCCCGCGCCACACCGCCCCCGCGGCACGCGCGGCGGGGGGGGCCCCCCCCCCCCCCCCCCCCCGGGGGGCCCGCGGCCCCCCGGGGGGGCGGGGCGACGGCGGTGGGGCCGCCGAAGACCCCGGCGCCACACCGCCCCCGCGGCACGCGCGGCGGGCGTCCCGGCCGCCGTGCCGGACGCCGGTCCGCCAACAGGAAGGAGCGTGGTAAACATGGCGACTGCTCGGGTCCAGGGGGCCGCGGCGCCGGCCGGTGCCGCCGCGTCGCCCCGCGAGTGGCTGGCTGCGCGCTACGCCGAGGTGCGGGCCTTCACCGAGTCGTTGACCGAGGGCCTCGCGGCCGAGGACATGGTCGTCCAGTCCATGACGGACGTCAGCCCGACCAAGTGGCACCTCGCGCACACGAGCTGGTTCTTCGAGACGTTCGTCCTGCTCCCGCACCTCGACGGCTACCGTCCGCTCCACCCCGCCTACGCCTACCTGTTCAACTCGTACTACGTCCAGGCCGGCGAGCGGCACTGCCGCGCCCAGCGCGGCTACATCTCGCGCCCCACCGTCGCCGAGGTGCGGGCCTACCGCCGCCACGTCGACGCCGCCCTCGCGACGCTCCTCGAGCGGCTCAGCGACGACCGCCTGGCCGCGGTGGAGCTGCTCCTCACGCTCGGGCTCCACCACGAGCAGCAGCACCAGGAACTGATGCTCACCGACATCAAGCACGTCTTCTCGGTGAACCCGCTGCGTCCGGCGTATCGCGAGGCCGCCGCCGCGCGGTCCGGGCCGGCGCCGGCCCTCGAGTGGGTCGAGTTCCCCGAGGGACTGCATTGGATCGGCTGGGCCGGTCCGGGCTTCGCCTACGACAACGAGGGACCCCGCCACCGCCAGTTCGTCGAGCCCTTCGCGCTGGCCAGCCGGCTCGTCACGAACGGCGAGTACCTCGAGTTCATGGCCGACGGCGGCTACGACCGCCCCGAGCTGTGGCTCTCCATGGGTTGGGCGACGCGCGAGCAGAACGGCTGGACCGAGCCGTTCTACTGGGAGCGCCGCGACGGCGAATGGTGGATGTTCACGCTTGCGGGCATGCGCCGGGTCGATCCCGCCGAGCCCGTCTGCCACCTCAGCTACTTCGAGGCGGACGCCTTCGCCCGCTGGGCCGGCGCGCGCCTGCCGACCGAATTCGAGTGGGAGGTCGCCGCCGGCGGCGTCCCGGCCCGCGGCAACTTCGTCGAGAGCCGCGCCTACCACCCCCTCGCCGCCGAGCCCGGGCCCGGCCTGCTCCAGCTCTACGGCGACGTCTGGGAGTGGACGCGCAGCCAGTACACGCCGTACCCCGGCTTCCGCCCCGCCGCCGGCGCCGTCGGCGAGTACAACGGCAAGTTCATGTGCAACCAGTTCGTGCTGCGCGGCGGCTCGTGCGCGACCTCGGTCACCCACATCCGCCCGACCTACCGCAACTTCTTCCCGCCGGACGCCTGCTGGCAGTTCACGGGCGTGCGGCTCGCGCGGGACCTGCGGTGAGCACGCTCGCGCGCCGGTCGCGGGCGACGTCGCCCATCGACGCGCGGCCCGCCGCCGCCGCGCTCCGGCGCGAGATCGTCGCCGGCCTGACCGCGCCGGCCCGCAGCCTGCCGTGCAAGCTCTTCTACGACGACGTCGGCGCCGCCCTCTTCGAGGGCATCACGCAGCTCGACGCGTACTACCCGACGCGCACGGAGCTGTCGATCCTCCGGTGCCACGCCCGCGAGATCGCCGCGCGGCTCGGGCCGCGCTGCAAGATCGTCGAGCCCGGGAGCGGCAGCGGGCTCAAGACGCGCCTCCTGCTCGAGGCGCTCGACGAGCCCGCCGCCTACGTCCCCGTCGACATCTCGCGCGCGCAGCTCGAGGAGTTCGCCGCCACCCTCGCCGCCGACATGCCCGGGCTCGAGGTGCTCCCCCTCGCCGCCGACTACACCGCGGGCCTCGAGCTGCCCCGCGGCGCACGGGCGGCCCGCCGCGTCGCCATGTTCTTCCCCGGCTCCACGATCGGCAACTTCGAGCCTGCCGACGCCGTGCGCTTCCTCGCCCGCGCCGCCGCGCTCGTCGGGCCGGACGGCGCGCTCCTGATCGGCGTCGACCGGAAGAAGGACCGTGCCACCCTCGAGCGCGCCTACGACGACCCCGAGGGCGTCACCGCCGCCTTCGACCTCAACATCCTCACGCACGTCAACCGGCTCTGCGGCGCCGACTTCGACGTCGCCGGGTTCCGGCACCACGCGTCCTACGACGAGGCCGCCGGCCGCGTCGCGATGCACCTCGTCAGCCTGCGCCGCCAGTGCGTCTCCATCCCCGCGCGCCACGGCGAGCCCGCCGTCCGGCTCGCGTTCGACGTCGGCGACGCCATCCGCACCGAGCACTGCTACAAGTACCACCCCTCGGAGTTCGCCGCGCTCGCTCGCCGCGCCGGCTGGACGCTCGAGGCGGTTTGGACCGACCCCCGCGAGTGGTTCGCCGTCCTCTACCTCGAGCCGACCTGCGCCCCGCGCCCGCGCCGCGCCGACGCCCCCTGAGCCGGCCCGTGCCC
>JADGGV010000015.1 GCA_019689775.1 Gemmatimonadota bacterium | reverse complement strand
GGCCGGCCGCGCTCCGCTCACGCACGCCCGGGCTTCCTACCGGATCCGGCACCTCGGCTTGCCGTGCTCGCTCTCGCTTCCGCGCACGGCGACGGCGCCGTTCCGGCGCCCGCGCTCCCCGCCGCCGGCGCGTAGTAGCCCATCCGCCGGTGCACCTCCGGCGACACGCCCAGCTCGCGCAGCACGCGCTCCAGGTCGCCGCGCAGCCCGCACGCCTCGCGCTGCACGACGTAGTACCAGAGCGCCTCGCCCGCGGCCGCGAGCAACCGGTCCCGCTCGGCCGGATCGGGCGGCGCCGGCGCCGCATCCGCCGCGGCCAGCCGGGCCAGCGCCTCCTCCAGCCGCCCGCCGATCCGCGCGAGCGCGGCGGCCTTCTCCTGCGCGATCTCGGCCTGGATGGTGTCGAGCCGCTTCGTTGCGAGCCGGGTGGGTGTATCGGGGATCCGCATCGGGCGTCCTTCTCTCCGTGGCACAAACGGGAGCGAACGCCGGCGGGCGCGCGTCCCGGTCTCGCGGGACGCGTACCCGCGGGGGCCGGCGCGGGTCCGGGGCCGGCCGGCGTGCGGGTGGGGCTGCGCGCGCAGGATCGGGGCGCCGGGAGCGGCCCGCTCCCGGTCGACGCCGCGCGCCGAGGCGAGCTTCCCCGGCGGCCGCGGAGGACGTCCCGGCTACCTCGGCCGGAACACGATTGGTAGCTCGATCCAGGCGCTCACGCGTCGGTCGCCATCCCTGGCCGGCGTGAACGCCAACTCGTCGACCACACGAAGCGCCGCCACGTCGAGAAGGTGGTGACCGCTCGACCTCGCGACCTCGCGCGCGCGGACGCGGCCGTTTTCGTCCACGAGTGCCCGGACCAGAGCCGTTCCCCCGATCCCGCCGTCGCGGAGATGCGGCGGATAGAACCGCCGGACGGCCCGGTCGACCGCCTCGGGGTTCTCGAGCCGGGGCGGCCGCGTGAACGTCCCGCGCGCTCCGGTGATCGCCGGCTCGGCGACGCGGACCGTCGGCGCCGCACCGTCGCCCCGGTCCTCCTCGGCGGCGAAGCGCCCGAGCAGCACCGCGAGCACCAGGCCCGCCGTGCCGGCCAGAATGATGACGAAGCTCGCGATCCACGCGGCGGCGTGTACCCGCTGCGGGTTGGCCAGCTGCGCCCAGCGCGAGGCGCGCGAGACGTCGGCGGCGGCCTTCGCGGCCAGCTCCTCGAAGGGCGGCATGGCGACGTCGCGCGGCCCCGAGCGGCTGATCAGGCCGTGGATCCGCGCGTGCAGCTCCTGCTGCGCCTCGAGGCGCGCCCGGCACTCGGCGCACTCCGCCAGGTGCACCTCGATCGCGCCGGCGCCCTCCGGATCGGCCGTGTCCAGCTCCCCGTCCAGCAGGGCGTGGAGCTGCCCGTCATCCACGTGCCACACGCGTCTCCTCCAGCGCGGAATAGGCGGCCGCAAGCCGCTGCCGTGCACGGGCAAGCGTCGTACCCATGGCGCCCGGCGCGAGGCCGAGCTGCGCCGCGATCTCGCGGTAGCTCAGCCCCGCCTCCCGGAGCCAGAGCGCGTCGCGGTCCCGCTCGCTCAACGTGGCCAGGGCGCGGCGCAGGCGCTCGTCCGCCTCCTCCTGCTCGACCCCGCGCGGGCCCTCCGGCGGGAGCGACGCCGCGGCGGCCGCCTCCCGCGCCAGCCGCGCGAGCCCCCGCCTCCACCGCGCCGCGCGCCGCGCCTCGTCGCGCGCCAGGTTCCCGGCGACGCGGTACAGCCAGGCGACCGGATCGTCCGGCGCCTGGCCGAGTGCCCGCAGGAACGCCTCCTGCGCGAGCTCCTGCGCCCGGTCGGCGTCCCACACCTTCCGGTACAGAAAGCGGACGAGCGCCGGATAGCGCGCACGATAGACGGCGGCCCAGTCGACGGTCACGGGATCATGGTAGCCGCCGCCGAGGCGGCGGGCCAGTCTCTATCGCATCGTAAACACGATCGGCAGCTCGATCCAGACCTTGACCCGCTGGTCCCGGTTCAGCGCCGGGGTGAAGCGCATCAGCTTGCCGGCGTCGAGCGCCGCCTGGTCGAGCGCCTCGTGCCCGCTCGAGGACTTGAGCTGCGCCTTGATGACCGTCCCGTCCTCGTCGATCAGGATCCACACGACGGCCGTGCCGCCGACGCCGGCATCCCGCAGGAGCGGCGGATAGGCGCGCTGGAGCGCCCGCGCGACCTGGTCGCGGTTCTTCAGCTCCGGGCGCACCGTGAACGGCGTGAGGATCGGCGCGTCCTCCACGTTCTCCGCGGTCACGATCCGCTCGGGCCGCACGCCGTCGCCCGTCCCGCCCTCCTCGCCGACGCCGAGGTAGTCGATCTCCCGGGTGATCGGCCCCGTCGACGGCGGCGGGATCTCCGGCGGCACGACCTGCGGCGGCTCCAACGTCTTGAAGCCGAGCGGCTCGGCGACCGGCGCCGCAGGCGGCCTTTCCTCCCCAGGAGGCGGCGGCAGCGGCGCGGGCGGCGGCTCCGGCTCGACCGGCAGCACGTCGATCACGTCGTTCCGCTCCGCCACCGGCTTGCCGACCGCGAGCGTCGCCCAGACCAGTCCGGCGACGAGCGCGCCGTGGAACGCCAGCGACGTCATCAGCGCCGCCGTCGCCGCCTTCCGCTCCCGCGGTGACCGGCTCGCCAGCAGCGTCGCGCAGGGGACCCGCTCCGTCGCGGCTTCGCCCGGATTCCTGGCTTGCATCGCCTCACCTCTCTTTCGACGGCGTGAGCGCGTGCGGCCCCGCCGTGTCGCGGGACCGCGGCCAGCGCGAGCGCGACCGTGGGCGCCCTCCGGTCGAGGCTCTACTCCTGTTGACGACGATGCGGGAGGATCGTGCACATCCCCGGGTCGCGGATCGGCCCGGGGCGGGGGGCGTCAAGCCGGCGACGGATGGAGGCGGCGTGCTCCCGGTCAGCCCAGCGGCTCGTCCTGCGGGTCCCAGCGGACGAGCGTCGCGTGGACGTCCTCGAGGTGCGCGCGCATGCGCGCGGCCGCGGCCTCCCCGTCGCGCCGGTCCAGCGCGTCCAGGATCGCCAGGTGCTCGCGGTGGTCGCGCTCGCGCGAGCCGAAGATCGCCAGGATCAGGCGTTGCTCGCTCGTGAACAGATCGTGCAGCGCGTCGAGGAGCTGCGGCAGGACGTCGTTCCCCGACGCCAGGGCGATCTCGCGGTGGAACGCCATGTTGACGTCGTTCAGGAGGGCGTCGTCGTCGAGGTGCTCGCCGGCCGTGTCCAGCAGGCGGTGCATCTCCTGGAGGTTCGCGTCGGTCGCGTTCTTCGCTGCCAGCGCCGCCGACTGCACCTCCAGCGGGATGCGTGCGTCGATCAGGTCGAGCAGCAACTTCTTGGTGAAGCCACCCATGTAGTCCGGGCTGGCCAGCACGAGCACATCGTGGTCGCGCGAGACGTACACGCCGGAACCGTGGCGGATCTCGACCACGCCCGTCGTCTCCAGCTTCATGAGCGCCTCGCGGACCGTGAAATGCCCGACGCCGAAGAGCCGGGCCATCTCCATGATCGGCGGCAGCCGGTCGCCGGCCTTGTAGTCGCCGGACTGGATGAGGCGACGGATCCGGCCGGCGAGCTGATCCGACAGGCTCTGCTTCGTCAGCGGCTTGAACGGCTCGTCCATTCCCGATCTCCCCTGCCCGACGGCGCGGCGCGGGCGCCTTCGCGGCCGCCCGCGCTCACGACACCGGTGGCTTCAGCGCGCGGCGCACGGCGTCGACGACGGCGTCGAACGCCGGCTTCGGCCGCCCCGCGCGATCGAAGAGGAGCGGGTAGCTCGTGCGCCCGCGCACGGGCCAGTTGTTCAGCCAGGAGTCCCCGTCGTCCACGCCCCAGAACGTCACGCGGCTGATGTGCTGACGGTGGCGGAGGAAGACGGTGAACAGCTCGGCGTAGCGGCGCGCCAGCGCCTGCTGGACCGAGTCGGGGAGCGCCGTCGGGTACGGGTTCAGCGCCTGGCGCGCCGCCACCGTGAGGTTGACGTCCGCGCCGCGGTATCGCGGCGCCGCGGCCGGGAGCACGTCCACGTCCAGCTCGGTGATCATGACCTTGAGCCCCAGGCTCGCGAACGCGGTGATGGTCGAGTCGACGGCCGCCGGGGTGGGCCAGTCCATCTTGTAGTGCCCCTGCATCCCGATGCCCGTCACCGGGATCCCCTGCGCCTGGAGCTTGCGGATCAGCGCCACCGCGCCGGCGCGCTTCGCCGGGTTCGCCAGGGAGTAGTCGTTGTAGTAGAGTTCGGCGGAGGGGTCGGCCTGGTGCGCGAACTCGAACGCCTTCGCGATGTAGTCCTCGCCGATGATCCGCAGCCAGGGCGACCGGCGCAGCGTGCCGTCCTCGTTCAGCGCCTCGTTGACCACATCCCACCCCTTCACCCGGCCGCGGTAGCGGCCGACGACCGTGAAGATGTGGTCCTTCATCCGGGCCAGAAGCGTATCCCGACTGACCGGCCGGCCGGCGGAATCCTCGAACACCCAGCGCGGCGTCTGGCTGTGCCAGACCAGCGTGTGCCCCACGACGAACATGCCGCGCGTCTCGCCGAACGCCACGTAGCGGTCCGGGCCGTCGAACGCGTACCGGCCGGGCTCCGGGTGCACCGACTCCCACTTCAGGACGTTCTCCGGGGTCGTGGCGTCGAAGTGCCGCGCGATCAGCGCCACGCCCTGCGTGTCGCGCCCCTCGATCTGCGCCCGGTTGATGGCGACGCCGATGCGGAATGCGCCGCGCAGCTCGTCCTTGAGCGCCGGCGGCGGCGCGCTGCGCGCCTGAGCGAGCGCCGCCCGCGCGGCGACGGCGCTCGCCAGCAGCGCGACGGCGAGCGCGCGCGTCCAACCCGTGTGCCGCGTCATCGGTCCCCCCGCTCCTCAGGATGTGGCCGCGACGGCCGGCTCGCCGAGCGCCCGGCGCCGCGCGGCCAGCTCCTCCGTGATGCGGATCTCCGCCTGCTTGTCGATCCGGTAGAAGAACAGGATCACCGCGCAGAGCGCGAAGGTGAGCGCCGGGAAGAGGCTCATGGTCAGGCGGATGCCGTCGAGCGCGCGCCCCGTCTGCGTCGCGTTCGGCACGTAGCCGTAGAGCGAGAGCACCCAGCCCGTGATCGCGCCGCCGAAGCCGAGCCCGGCCTTCAACGCGAAGACGATTGCGGCGAACACGATCCCCGTGGCGCGGCGGTGGTTCTTCCACTCCGAGTAGTCCGCCACGTCCGCCATCATCGCCCACAGCAGCGGGATGGTGAAGCCGTAGACGAACTGGCGCAGGATCTCGCTGGCGAACATGACGCCGATCCCGGCGGGCGGCACCACCATGAACGGCAGGCAGAAGGCGGCGGTCCCGAGGAGCCCGCCGATGAAGACGTTCCGCTTGCCGAAGCGCGTCGCCAGCCCCTTGGAGAAGAAGATCCCGACGATCGTCGCCGTCGTGCCGAGCACGTTGAAGAGGCTGAAGGCCAGCGTCGTGGGGTCCGTGGCGCCGAGCACCCGCTTCAGCGCCTCCGGCAGCGCGGCCACCGTCGCGGCGACGGCGTCGGGGCTGACGTAGTACTTGAAGTAGTAGAGCACGTCGCTGCCGCGCATCGCGAGCGTGATGAAGAGGACGAGCGTGAGCGCGAACATGGCGAGCCACGGCCCGTTGTGGGCCAGGTCGCCGAAGTGCTGCGCCACCGTCGCCTTCTGCTCCTTCGGCGGCTGGATCCGCTCCTTCGTCGTGGCGAACGTGATGAGGAAGAGGGCGACGGCCAGCGCGGAGAAGATCGCCATCGTCACCTTGTAGCCGCGCGCGCTGTCGCCGTGGCCGAAGTGCACGACCATCGGCAAGGCGAGCCCCTGGATGACGAGCTGCGCCACCATGGCGAAGACGAAGCGGTACTGCGACAGGCTGGTGCGCTCGGCCAGGTCGCCGGTCATGACCCCGCTCAGCGCCGAGTACGGCAGGTTGTTGGCCGAGTAGACCGTCATGAGCAGGATGTACGTCACGTAGGCGTAGACGAGCTTCCCGGTCGCCCCGAGGTCGGGCGTCAGGAACGTGAGGAAGCCCATCACGCCGAACGGGATCGCGGTCCACAGCACCCAGGGGCGGAACTTCCCCCAGCGCGTGCTGGTCCGGTCCGCGATCACGCCCATGATCGGGTCGAAGACGGCGTCCCAGAAGCGCACCACGAGCAGGAGCGTGCCCGCGGCCGCCGCGGTGATGCCGAAGGTGTCCGTGTAGAACACCAACTGGAACATCACCATCGTCTGGAAGATGAAGTTGGCGGCGGTATCGCCGAGGGCGTACCCCACCTTCTCCGTGACCGGGAGTTTCTGCGCTCGCTCCGCCACGCGGATCCCTCCGGAAGGCGCGTCTACTCGACGCGCAGTAGCACGGTCTGGAGGTCGGCATCGCGCGACGACGTGCCGACCATGATCGCGAACTCGCCCGGCTCGACCACTTCGTTCATGTGGATGTCGTGGAACGCCAGCGACGCCGGCGTGATCTCCAGCGCCACGGTGCGCGTCTCCCCCGGCCGCAGCGCCACGCGCGCGAAGCCCTTCAGCTCCTTCACCGGCCGTGTGACGGAGCTGACGCGGTCGCGGATGTAGAGCTGCACCACCTCGGTCCCCGCGCGCTCGCCGGTGTTCGTGACCTCCGCGAGCACCCGCGTGCGGCCGTCGCGCGGGATCACGGCGTGTTCCAGCCGGACGTTCGACACCGCGAACGTGGTGTAGCTCAGCCCGAAGCCGAACGGGAAGAGCGGCGTGGCGTCGTCGAACAGGTAGCCCCGGCGCGCCGACGGCTTGTGGTTGTAGAAGACCGGCAGGTGCCCCGCCGAGCGGGGGAACGAGATCGGCAGCTTCCCGCTCGGGTTGACGTCGCCGAACAGGACCTCGGCCACCGCGCGCCCGCCCTCCTGTCCCAGGTACCAGCACTCGAGGATCGTCGGCACCGTCTCGACCAGGTGCCCGAGCGCGAGCGGGCGACCGTTGAAGAGCACGGCCACCACCGGCTTGCCCGTGGCGACGATCGCATCCACGAGCTCGTCCTGCCGGCCGACCAGCTCCAGGCGGGCGCGGTCGCCCATGTGCGTCCGGCTCCACGCCTCGCGCGAGGTCTGCTCGTTCCCGCCGATCACGAGCACGACGACGTCGGCGCGCCGGGCCACCTCGACCGCCTCGGCGATCTGCCGGCGGTCCTCGGCCGGGTCGCTGGGCGTGACCACGTCCTCGTTCCACGAGCCGCCGATCGTGATCCGGCACCCCTCCGCGTAGAGGACCTCGACCTCCGCGCCGACGCGCGCGCGCATCCCCTCGAGCACCGTCACCACGTGCGGCGGCGTGCCGCTGTAGCCGCCCAGCAGCACGCGGTTCGCGTTCGGCCCGATCACCGCGAGCGTGCGGATCTTCGCCGGATCGAGCGGCGCCAGGCCGCCGTCGTTCTTCAGCAGCGTGATCGCCTCGCGCGCCGCCTCCAGCGCCAGCGCGCCGTGCTCCGCGCAGCCGACGACGCGCTCCGCCAGCGCCGGGTCGACGTACGGGTCGTCGAACAGACCCAGCTCGAACTTGGCGCGCAGCATCGGCGCGACCAGCTCGTCCAGCTCCGCCTCCTCGAGCACGCCCTCGCGGACCAGATCGACCAGGTGCAGGTAGGCGTCCGGCTCGGGCAGCTCGATGTTCACGCCCGCCTTCACCGCCAGTGCGCACGCCTCGCGCTTGTCCGCGGCGACGCCGTGGCCGTGCGTGTCCGGGCGGTCCGCCAGCTCCCAGATCGCGTAGTAGTCGGAGACGACGAAGCCGCGGAAGCCCCACTCCCCGCGCAGCACGTCGCGCAGCAACCAGCGGTTGGCGTGCGACGGCACGCCGTCCACCTCGTTGTAGGACGCCATGACGGCGGCGGCGCCCGCCTCCCGGACCGCGACCTCGAACGGGCGCAGGAAGTTGTCGCGCAGCTCGCGCAGCGAGATGTTGGCGGGCCCGCAGTTCTGCCCGCCCTCCGGCTGCCCGTGGGCGACGAAGTGCTTGAGCGTGGCCAGCACGTGCCGACCGTCGCGGTAGCTGCCGGGGGCGTCGCCCTGGAAGCCGCGCACCGCCGCCACCCCCATGCGCGTCACCAGGTACGGGTCCTCGCCGAACGTCTCCTCGACCCGCCCCCACCGGGGGTCGCGGGCGAGATCCAGCACCGGGGTCAGCGCCTGGTGCGTGCCGCGCACCCGCGCCTCGTACGCCGTCATCGCGTAGAGGCGCTCGACCAGGTCCGGATCGAACGTGGCCGCCAGCCCGATCGGCTGCGGGAAGGACGTGGCGCCCGGGGCGGCGTGGCCGTGCAGGCACTCCTCGTGGAAGATGACCGGGATCCCCAGGCGCGAATTCTCGAGGAAGAACCGCTGGATCGCGTTCGTCAGCTCCGCCATTTGGCGGGGGGAGCGCCCACCGCCGGCGTCGCTGGGACGCCCCACCTGCCCGATGCCGTGACCCTCGCCGAAGGCGGCCTTCGCCTTCGCGGGGTCGAACTCGCCGGTGGCGGCCACGAGCGTGTCGGCCTTCCGCTGCCACACGCACATCATCTGCGCCGCCTTCTCCTCCAACGTCATGCGGGAGAGCAGGTCCTCGACCCGCTTCTCCACGGGGACGGCCGGATCCCTGTAGAGCTCCATGTGCGTCGATGCGTCGCGCGAGTGGGGAGAAACAGCCCCGCCCGGCGACCTCGGCTGCGTGCAGCTCGAACCGTCGGCCGCCGGGCGGGCCCGGAGCTTCGCCGCTACATCCGGCTCACCACCCGGGGTTCTGCGGGTACGGCGTCCCCGTCACGCCGTTGATCTGGCGTTGCGGAATCGGCCGGTAGTAGTGCTTGTCCGTGATGTTCGGCCGGGCGTACGGGTTGTACTTCCGGATCCGCTCCAGGAAGTACTCCTTGCCCGGGCGATGCAGGTCCGTCCACCGCTTGAACTCGCCCGCCAGCTCCCGCGCCCGCTCGTCCATGATGAAGTCGAGCGTCATCTGGCTGGCGTTGACCAGGATCGCCGGGTCCGACTTGTGGCTGACCTTGCACTGCGGCGGCCCGGCGCACGCCGCGCGCACGCGCAACACGTTGATCATGTCCGCCGCCACCTGCGGCTGGCCCAGGCCGACCGCCGCCTCCGCGGCGATCAGGTACGTCTCGCCCAGGCGCATGATCGGGAAGTCCTTGCCGCCGTCCTGCGAGAAGAAGCCACCGACGCGGAGGTTGTCCTGCCACTTCTTGAGCGAGGGATAGTGCTGGTTCCCGAAGATCCCCTTGGCGTCGTTGTCCTTGCCGCAGTCCTCGGTCGGCGCCGTCGTGCACGGCGTGGCGATGCGGTACGCCTTCGAGCGGCGGTAGTCGTCGCTGACCTGGTAGCCCAGGTAGACCAGCGCGGTGTCGGAGCCCGCGGCCGCGCCGATCGGCGAGCCGCCGGCATCGGTCAGCAGTATCCCATGGATCGGCGCGCCGCTGGTGCACTTCGGGCACGTGCCGGGCGCGTTGCTGCCGTCGCTGTTCGCGAACCACACCGTCTGGAAGCTGGCGTCGAAGCGCGTGTCGAGCACGTCCGTGTCCGGCCCGGGCGGGCCGGCCCAGCGCGTCTGATCGAAGAAGTAGAGCAGCGCGGGCGTCGGCCGCAGCCGCCGGAACGGGCGCCCGTTGTCGAGGTCGCGCACCAGCCCGGCCGCGTACCCCGGATCGCCGTCGTAGTGACTCAGGAACTCGAGGTGATCGTAGTTCGTCAGCCCCGCGTCGTACTGCGTGTTGTCATACGAGTACTGCGCGACGAAGATGAACTCGGTGTTGCGCTTCGAGTAGTTCGTCAGGTCGCAGAAGCTCTGACCGCCGGGATCCGCCGGCACCGCCGCGCGGTGCGTGCCGCACCACAGGCTCGCGTAGTCCGGCACGAGCGAGTACTGGCCGGAGTTGATCACCGCCTTGGCCAGGTCGAGCGCCTTCTGGAAGTCCGCCTGCTTGTTGGCGGTGTTCCAGTCGCGGTACGCGCGGGTCAGGTAGACCTTCGCCAGCAGGTGCTGCGCGGCCCCCTTCGTGGCCCGGCCATAGTCCGCCTGCGTGACCGGCAGGAGGTTGATCGCCTGCTCCAGGTCACTGATGATGACCTTGTAGGTGCTGTCCTCCGTCTCGCGCGTCGCCTCCGTGGAGACGCCCTGCGCCGCGTGCAGGTTGATGGTCAGACCGCCGAACTGCTGCACCAGCTCGAAGTAGGCGAGGGCGCGCAGGAAGTGCGCTTCGCCGAGGCGCGAGTCCTTCACCGCCTGCGACAGGTTCGGGCCGACGGGGATCTTCTCCCCCATGTCCAGCACCGTGTTCGCGCGGTTGATCTGCGTGTAGCCCCACCCCCAGAACGCGTCGAGGAACGCCCCCTGGCTGGTGTAGGTCGGCTCGTAGGTGTCGTAGTAGATCCAGTTCTGCGCGCCGCCGGACGACACCTGGTCCGCGGCGGTCCAGGTGTCGGTGCCCAGCAACGTCAGCGCGTAGTCCGTCTCGCCGCGGCCGTAGAAGCCGCGCAGCCCCGCGTAGATCGCGTTCGTCGCGTCGGTCAGCCCCTGCGGTGTCGCGACGTAGGACGCCCCGAGGTTCGACACCAGCTTCTCGTCCAGGTCGACGCACCCGCTTACCCCCACGCCGAGGGCCAGCAGCGCCAGGCCGGTCTCGAAAAGTCGTTTCATGTTGGTCTCATTCCTTTCAGGGAGTCCGTCCCCTAGAAGCCGACGTTGGCGCCGATCAGCAGCGTCCGGTACACGGGGGCCCCACCGGCCCAGCCGCTCTCGGGATCGAAGTAATCGTACTTGTAGGAGACGAACGGCTCCGTCGCCGTCGCGTAGATCCGCGCCGTGCTCGCGCCGAACCGGCTGGCCAGCGACTGCGGCAGCGTGTAGCCGAGCTGGATGTTGCGGATCCGCCAGTGGGAGCCGTCGACGTACCCGCGCGTGTCACCGTAGTTGAGCGGGATGCCGTTCAGGTTCGGCGCCGGGTTGACGTTCGACGGGTGCTCCGGCGTCCAGTACTCGGCGACGATGTTCCCGAACCGACCGTACAGCGCCGGGATGTAGGTGTTGAAGATCGTGTACCCCCAGCGGATGTTGGCCAGGACGGAGAGGTCGAAGCCCTTCCAGTCGATGCGGTTGTAGATGCTGGCCGTCCACTTCGGGTACGTGTTGCCCAGCAGCACCTGGTCCTTCGCGTTGATCACGCCGTCGCCGTTGATGTCGGCCAGCTTGATCTGCCCGGGCTTGGCGCCGTACCGGGCGGCCTCGGCCGCCTCGTTCTGCTGCCAGATGCCGAGGAACCGGTAATCGTACCACACCCGGCGCTGCGGATCGCCGACCAGCGCCCCGTTCGAGTTCTTCGGCGCCGTCTGCGCGCCCGTGTTGATCGGCTGCCCGACGAACCAGCCGTTGTTCAGGTCGCAGGGGCTCGCGCCGCGCGGGCACCCCGTGGTGTCCGACACGGCCAGCGCGACGATCTCGTTGTGGTTGTGCGCCCAGTTGATGTCCGTCTGCCACCGGATCCCGTGCCAGCCGTCGAGGTTGATCGACGAGATCGCCAGCTCCACCCCGGTGTTGCGCGTCTTGCCGATGTTCTGGAGCGCCTGGCTGTAGCCCGACGTCTGCGGCAGCGTGCGCCGCAGCAGCAGGTCCTTCGTGTTCTGGACGTACCAGTCCACGCTCCCGGTGATGCGGTTGCCGAGCACGCCGAACTCGACGCCGGCGTCGGTCTGCGCCGTCTTCTCCCACCCGAGGTTCGGGTTCGCCGGGTTGCTCGAGTTCGGCGCGTAGCCGGGAGCCGTCGTCGAGCCGAAGTTGTACAGCGTCCGCGAGAGCGCGCCCTGCGTCTGGTACGGATCGATCGACGAGTTGCCGGTCACGCCCCAACTGCCGCGCAGCTTCAGCGTGCTCAGCCAGCCGATGTTCCGCATGAACGGCTCGTCGCCGAGCTGCCAGGCGGCGCCCAGCGTCGGGAACGTCACCCACTTGTGCCCGGGCGCCAACTGGCTCGCGCCGTCACGCCGCAGCGCGGCCGAGAGCGTGTAGCGGTCGTTGTAGGTGTAGACCACGCGGCCCATGTACGACGCCAGCGCCGACTCCGTCAGCCCCGTGGCGAGCTGGTAGTTCTGCCCCTGCCCCAGCGAGTAGTAGAGCGCCTCGTCGTACGGAATGAACTGCGCGCTCTCGTTGGCATACACGTTCCGGTACTTCTGGATGCCGTAGAGCAGCGTGGCATCGATGTGGTGGCTCGTGCCGATGTCCCGGTTCACCTGGAGCATGTTGTCCAGGATGTACTGGAATGTGGTGAACTGGTTGTACGAGCCCTGCCGGTCCGCGTGCCCCGGGTAGATGGCGTCCGGCCCCTCATAGTGACCGGTGCTCTGGTGCGTGTAGTCCGGCCCGAAGTTCACGCGCAGGTTCACGCCGTCCAGCAGCCGGAACTCGCCGAACGCGGAGGCGAACACGCGGTCGCGCCGCACGTCGTTGCGCACCCCCTGCACCGCCTTGAGCGGGTTCCACGCCAGCGGGTCGCCGTCCGGATGCGAGATGATCAGGCCGTTGTCGTCGTACGGCGACCCGAAGCCGGTCTGCTGCCGCGCCGCGCCCCAGAGCCCATCGCCCAGCGCCGTCGCCTGGAGCGAGTGCGTGAAGTTCGCGGTGATGCCGAGACGCAGGCGGCCCTGCGTGTGATCGACGGACGCCGTCCCTGTGATCCGGTTGAAGTCGAAGCCCACCGCCGTCCCGGTCTGGTCGAAGTAGTTCCCGGACAGGTTGAAGCGGGTCGTGCCGCTGATCCCGTTCATCCCGAGCTGGAAGTTCCGCTGCACCCCCGTCCGCTCGATCAGCTTCTGCCAGTCCGTGGCCTTCCCCGCCGCGTACGCCGCCTGCTCCTCGGCGGTCAGCAGCGACGCCGGGTCGTCGCTCACCCCCGCATAGCGCGCCGCCGCCTGTAGCATCTCCAGGTACTGCTGCGGGTTCATCATCGTCGGCAGGCTGTACGGCCGCTGCGCCGACACGTACGCATTCGCCGTGAACTGCGTCTGCACGCCGCCCGTCCCGGCGCCCTTCGTCGTGATCAGCACCACGCCGTTCGCGCCGCGGCTGCCGTAGATCGCCGTGGCGGCCGCATCCTTAAGGACGTCGATCGAGACGATGTCCTCGGGGTTGAAGTCCCCGATCCCACCGGCGACCGGAACGCCATCGACCACGTACAGCGGATCGTTGTTCGCCGTGATGGAGCGCACGCCGCGGATGCGGATGCTGATCCCGTCACCCGGCTTGTTCCCCGAGTTGACGACGTCGACCCCCGGTACCCGCCCCTGGATCGCCTTGATCGCGTTCGACGTCGGCAGCTCCGCGATCTGCGACGACCGCACCGTCGACACCGCGCCCGTCACCGTGCGCCGCTGCTGCGTCCCGTACCCCACCGCCACCACGCCCTCGAGCTGCACCGCCTTCACCGTCAGCCGGAAGTCGGCGACGACCGTCTGCCCCGCCGTCACCGTCACCACCTGCGTCGCGTCGCCGTAGCCGAGCAGCGACGCCACCACCGTGTGCGAGCCCTCCGGCACCCCCGAAATCACGTACCGGCCGTCCGCACCCGTCAGCACGCCGATGCGCGTCCCCTGAATGATCACGTTCGCGCTCGCGACCGGCTGGCCCTGCTCATTCCGCACCGTGCCGGCTACCCGCCCCGTGCCCTGCGCCTGGAGCCGGCCCGCGCTGGCTACCGCCAGCCCCAGCACCAGCAGGATTGTCCATGATCTCATCTGGGGTCCCTCATCGAAAATGTGGCGTTCCGGGCTTGCTGCTCAGGTGGAGATTCGATCCTACGGCGGAGATTCGGTGAAGTCCGGCGGGCCACGCTCGCGCCCTCGCCCCGGCACCCCGGCGACGGGCGACGCGCCGCCCACCCACGCGTCGCGGGACGGCATCGCTCCGCCCCGGCATCGGCCGCCCACCCGGCGGCCGGGGATCGCGACGGCGGTCTGCACCATGGCCTCCGGAGTTCGTCCGCGAGACGGACAATCCCTCCGGTCCGCTCGTCCCTCCCAGCCGCGCACCCCTCCGCGACGGCCGGATCCACGACTCTCGTCCAGACGTGCTCGATGATGCGCTCGCGCGGGCGCGAGATCGTGCGGCAGGCACCGGCCCGGCCCACGCCCCGCTCCAGCCGAGGCGCGGCCGCGGCCCGAGCCCCGGCGCGTATCCAGTGATAAGATCACTTAGCGACCATACTATCCGCGACCCCGTGGGGTGTCAAGAACGACGAGGCACGACGAAACCACCGCCGCGACCGACCGGCGGCCGACGGCGCGCCGCGAGGCGTCGCCATGCCGGCGAACGCCTTGCGCCGCAACGTCTTTCGCGGGTCCTGCGAGGCGCGCGCGAGCGGCCGTTCTCATATCGGCCTTCCTGCACGTCGAGGATCCCGGCGATGGGGGCGCCGGGACCGCGGGGCTCGAAGGTGATGGGGACGCCGGTGCCGGCGACGAGGAACTCGTCGGGGGTGAGGGCGATGATGAGCGCGCCGTGGTCCGCGGTCGTGCCGCCGGGGCTGAACGGGTCCACATTGGAGACGCGCAAGGCGTAGCTTCCGAGGACAACGGTCTGGGCGCTGTCGTTCACGACGCCGGTGAAGGACACCGGTGGGCGGACGCCGGCGATGGTGCCCCGGCCCTGGTGCTCGAGGATGAGGGCCGCGAGCCCGTGCAGGAGGGCGTAGGCGCGGGCGAGCGGGTTCGTCGTGGGGTCCGGGGTGTTCTCGATGCTGAAGGGGCTGAAGCCGATGGCGTCGAGCGCGCCGAAGGCGTAGAGCGCGTCGGCGGCGGCCTCGGGCCCCCGGCGCGGTGGGCCTCGGGGATGAACGGGGGGTTGCCGGGGCGGGCGAATTTTCCGGCCCATTCCACGAAATTGGGAAAGTAAATGTCGGGCGCGAGGAAATCGCTGGAGGGCGCCGCGGCGCGCCGGACGTCGAGGAGGTGGGGCGGCGGCCCGGCGCGCGGGTACTGGCCGGGGAGGTACCCCGGGCGGCACGGGACCGCTCCGCCCGGCGTCAGGGCGCACGCCGAGGCCAGCGCCAGCGGCAGGCGCGTCGACCCGCTCGCTCGGTGCATGCGATCGTCCCGTTCATGGTGATCGGACTGCCTATGGAAGCGGCCGCGCGACGCGCGTAGCTTCGTGGAGACCCCGTCGACCGGAGGATGCGCCATGGCGACGCGCCCGACCTCATCCACGGAGCGGTTGCGCACGCCCGTCGAGGGCGGGCGCCTGTCGCCGCCGTCGTGCCGGCGGCGCGCATCCCGCCTCGCGGGCCTCCTCCTGCTGCTGGCGGCCTGCGCGGCCCGGGCGCAGACGTGGACCGCCGACAACGGCAACGGCACGTACTCGAATCCGCTCTTCTACGACGAGTTCTCGGACCCCGACCTGATCCGCGTCGGCGACGACTTCTATCTGACCGGCACGACCATGCACTCGATGCCGGGGCTGCCGGTGCTGCACTCGAAGGACCTGGTGAACTGGTCGTTCCTGGGCTACGCGCTCGACCGCCTGGACCTCGGCCCGGAGTTCCGGCTCGAGGGCGGGAAGCAGGCGTACGGCCAGGGGATCTGGGCGCCGTCGCTCCGCTATCACGCCGGCACGTTCTACATCTTCGCCGACGTCAACGGACACACGACGCAACTGTTCCGCGCCACGGATCCGCGGGGCCCGTGGACACGGACGCCCATGAAGCGCTCGTTCCACGACCTGTCGGTGCTGTTCGACGACGATGGGAAGGTCTACGTCGTCTGGGGCTATCGCACGATCCATTTCGGGCAGCTCGACGACTCGCTCACGGACCTGGTGCCGGGCACGGAGCGCGTGATCATCGACGCGAGCGCCGGGATGGGCGAGGGTCTGCACTTCTACAAGATCGGGGGCAAGTACTACATCACGAGCGCGTGGTACGCCGGGCGGATGCGGATGCCGTGCGCGCGGGCGGACCGGCCGGAGGGGCCGTACGAGGTCAACCCCGCGATCAGCGCGGACGAGGACTTCGGCGTCGTCCGGGGGTACCGCCTGCGCGCGGACTCGACGGTGCCGTTCCGCCTCGCGCCGCCCGACCCGCGCGCGCGGGGCCAGATCTCGCTGCACCAGGGCGGGATCGTGGACACGCCCACGGGCGAGTGGTGGGGGTTCTCGATGATGGACTACAACTCCGTCGGGCGCCTCACGGCGCTCTCGCCCGTGACGTGGAAGGACGGCTGGCCCTGGTTCGGGCTGCCCGGCAACCTCGGGCGCACGCCGCGCATCTGGACGAAGCCCCACACCGGCACCACCTCGGCGCCGCACGCGCCGTACGTGCGCGACGACGACTTTTCCGGTCCGGCGCTCGGCGCCGTCTGGCAGTGGAACCACGTCCCCGACGACACGCGCTGGTCGCTCGCGGAGCGGCCGGGGTATCTGCGCCTGCACTCGCTCCCGGCCGCCGACCTCTGGTGGGCGCGCAACACCCTGACGCAGCGCGCCGTCGGGCCGCGCTCGGTCCCGACCGCGGTGCTGGAGACCGCCGGGATGCGCCCCGGCGACGTCGCCGGTCTCGCGCTCTTCAACCGGCCCTACGCCTGGATCGGCGTGCGCCGCGACTCGGCCGGCTACTGGATCGAACAGTTCGATCAGACGACCGGGCGCAGCGTGCGCCGGCCGCTGCACGCGACGCGCGTCTGGCTGCGCGCGAGCTGCGACTTCCTCACGGAGACGGCGGGCTTCTCGTTCAGCACGGACGGCCGTCGCTTCGAGCCGCTCGGCGGCGAGCTGACGATGGTGTTCCAACTGAAGACGTTCCAGGGCGTGCGCTACGCGCTCTTCCACTACAACGACGCGGGCGCGCCCGGCGGCTACGCCGACTTCGACGCGATGACCGTGTACGAGCCGAACCCGCGCGGCCTCACCCGGCCGATCCCGCTCGGGCGCACGATCGCGATCGCGACCGCGCTCGCCGGCACGCCGTTGCGCGTCGGCGGCGCGGCGGCCTTCGAGGTGGTGGATCGCGGCCTGGGCCGGGTGGCGCTGCGGACGCCCCGCGGCTTCGTCTCCGTCGACACGGCGGGCGGGGCGAGCCGCGTCGTCCTGCGGTCGGGCGAGCCGACCGCGGCGGAGACGTTCCAGTGGATCGAGACGCCCTACGGCGATCTCGCGCTGCTCTCGCTCGCCACGCACCGCTACCTGCGGCTCGATCCCGCCACCGGCGCGCTCTCGGCGGACCACCCCGGCCCCGAGCCGGGGCGCGACGACGGCGCGCAGTTCCGCTGGGGCCCGCCCGGCGCCGCCGCGCACCCCGCCACGCGGCGCGACGCCGCCCGGGGTCCGACTCCCCGGCCGTAGCGCGGCGCCGGCGTCCGCGACGCGCGCGCCGTGCGCCCGGCGGCCGGCGCTCACGGCGTCGCCAATGCCGCTTTCACCGCGTAGTAGGCCGGCTTCGGTTGCACGTGGATGTCGAAGAGCACGGGCGCGCCCCAGTTCGCCGGGTCGGGGACCCACGCCTGTCCGTCGTAGATCCCCTCGATCTCGATCGCGTTGCACGCGGGCGTGCGCAGGCAGGCGGTCACCAGGTTGCGGTACGCCGTCGCCTGCACCTGGAGGTCCGCCGCGCTGGCGACGCCGTTCTGCACCCGCACGTGCATGTCCGCTTCCGTGATCTGGATCTTCAGCCCCAGCGCCGCGAAGCGCGCGAAGTTGCTCGCGATCTCGTCCGCCGTCGGCGCGGCGTCGGCCTGGTAGTGGAACTGGAAGCCGATCCCGTCGATCGGCACGCCCCGGGCCTTCAGGTCGGCGAGCATGCGGTAGACCGCGTCCGACTTCGCGTTCGCCGTCTCGATGTTGTAGTCGTTGTAGTAGAGGGGGACGTCCGGGTCCGCCGCCCGCGCCCAGCGAAACGCCTGCGCGATGTAGTCGGGGCCGAGCGCGTCGAGCCAGAGCGTCGGCCGCAGCGTCGCGTCGTCGCCCATCGCCTCGTTGACGACGTCCCACGCGACGAGCTTGCCCCGGAAGTGAGCCATCACCTGCTCGATGTGGTCCCGGAGGATCGCCGCGAGCGTGTCCGGCGGATAGCCGCCGCTCGTGACCCAGGCCGGGATCTGCTGATGCCACACGAGCGTGTGCCCGCGCACCACCATGCCGTTGCGCTGCGCGAACGCGACGACCGAGTCCGCCTGCGCGTAGTTGTACGTCGAGCGCGACGGGCGCAGGAAGTCGAACTTCATGAACGTGCCCGTCCACAGCATGCTGAACTCCCGCGCGGCGATGCGCCGCAGCAGCGCGCCGGAATCGCCCGGCATCGTGAGCATCGTGCCGGTCGCGGCGCCGATCCAGCGCCCGCGCGCGTCGCCGTAGACGCGCAGCGGCGTCGTGTCGGCCGCCGGCTCGTGCCTCGTGGTGTCTGGCTCGAAGGGCGCCATGTGCCGATCGGCGCCGCACGCGGTGAGGCCGGCCGCGGCCGCCAGCAGCAGCGCCGCGCCGAGGCGGTGGTAGGACGTGCGCATCGCCGGGATCCTCGACGGGGCCGGGAGGGCGGTCAGCGCCCGGGCGGCGTGTGCCCAATGAACCGGTCCGCCCACTCGATGAAGTACTTCACGTTCGGCGCGTCCGTGTGCCCGCCGTCGTGCTGGCGCCAGGCGAGCCGGCCGCCGAGCAGCCCGACGTTCACCGGCGGCATCTGCGCCGTGCGGTAGTCGTCCGGGACGCCCATGTCCCCGGCGCCCAGCAGCCGGAAGACCGGCTGCGCGGCGACGGCGGCCATGAAGCTGCCCCGCTGGTCCAGCCACTTCGCGTCGCCTTTCTCCGGCACGCCGTAGCTGATGAACGTCAGCCGCGGCGCGCACAGCGCGATCAGCTCGTGCGAGTCGACGGGCAGATCCTTCGCCGTCCGGCTCCCGAACACCGCCTCCGCCGCGCCGTACTTCATGTAGTTCCCGGCCATCCAGTAGTACTCGCCCCCGGTCAGGTTCTCGACGGCCTCGCCGAAGTTCCGCCGGTGCAGCGTCGCGCCGCCCTTCCCCGAGGAGCCGATGAGCCCCATCGCGAAGCGCGGCTCGAACGCGAGCGTCACGAGCGCGGCCTTGCCGTAACGGGACACGCCCTCGATGCCCACGTGCTTCGCGTCCACCGCCGGGTCCGTCTCCAGGTAGTCCAGCCCGCGCGCCGCGCCCCACGCCCAGGCGCGCAGCGCACCCCAGTCGTCCGGCTTGCGCGGCTGGCCCCGGTTCACCAGGCCGATGATCCCCCGCGTCAGCCCCGCGCCGTTGTCCGGCTGGATGCTCGCCGGGTCGATGTAGGCGTAGCCCCAGCCCGCGGCGAGAAGCTGCTGGGTCGTCGGCGGGTCGGCGCCCGGCGCCCGTGGTGGGCCGAACGCCGCCGCGGCCGCCATCCGCCCGACCGGCTGGTACGCCGGGTAGCGCTCGAACACCCCCGCCAGCGACGTGTCCTCCCGCACCAGCAGCCGCTTCAGCGCCGCGTTGATGCGATCCAGCGCCTCCTGCGGCGGCTGCGCCGGCGCCGGGAGCCGACTCGGCCCGAACATCATCAGCACCGGAACCGGCCCCTTCGCGTTCGCCGGCACGACCAGCGTCATCGCGATGTCCACGCTCACCGCCGGATACGCCGAGTTGTCCACGTGCCCGACCAACTGCTTCGCGATCACCGGCGTGAACCCCACCGCCTCGCGCTCCTCCACCACCACGCGCCACGTCACCGGCGGCACCCCCGCCGGAACCCGGCCGTATACCTCGCGCTCGAAGTCCTCCACGATCTCCGGGCGACGCAGCCGCCACCACTCCTCCGCCGTCCTCACCCTCCGGCCGTCGTTCAGCCTCAGCGGATCCGGCAGCTCCGGGTACGGGTTCGCCAACGCCTCGTCGTAGTTCGCGTGGTTCGGCGCCGACGCATCGCCGCTCGGCCCCGGCCGCAGCCGCGTGATCCCCAGCCGCGCCATCATCAGCCGATGATCCTGCTCGGCCGTCAGCCGCAGCGGCGGCGGCGCGCCGACCGGCCCCGTCGCGGACGACGTCGCCGGCACCCGCTGCGCCGCCACGGGCGCGGCGAGCAACAGCAGCGGCAGTAGGCAGCGGCAACGCATGGTCGCGGCTTGCTCCTTTTAGATCAGGTGATATTATGTGCCAGGACAATTTGCCGCCTGCCACCGCCGCGGGCCAGGGGCACGGCGGCGGCGCGCCCCCCCACCTTCGGCTCCGGATCCGCGCGACGGACGGTTCGACGATGAACGGTGAACGGACGTGGACCGCGCTGGCGCTCGCCGGTGCGCTCATCCTCGGCGCGGGGTCGGCCTCGCGGCCGCTCGCGGGGCAGGCCGCGGCGCCGCCCGCGCTGCGGTTGTTTCCGCTGTTCACGGACGGTGTAGTGCTACAGCGCGACGCGGCGGTTCCCGTGTGGGGCACGGCGGCGCCGGGGGCGGCGGTGAGCGTGGCGTTCCGCGGGACGACGCACTCGGTGCGGGCGGACGCCGCGGGCGCGTGGCGGGCGGTGCTGCCGCCGCAGCGGGCGGGCGGCCCGTACGAGCTGACGGTGACGTCCGGCGGCTCGACGGTGACGCTGCGCGACGTGCTGGTGGGCGACGTCTGGGTGGCGTCGGGGCAGTCGAACATGGAGTTCCCGCTGGCGCAGGCGCGGAACGGGCGGGAGGCGGTCGCGGCGGCGCACGATTCCCTGCTGCGCCAGTTCTACGTGCCGCACGCCTGGTCGCCGATGCCGAGGTCGGAGCTGGAGGGCGGGCCGTGGCACCCGGCGGACCCGGCGCACGCGGGGAGCTTCACGGCGGTCGGCTACTTCTTCGCGCGCGAGCTGCGCGACGCGCTGCGTGTGCCGATCGGGATCATCCACACGTCGTGGGGCGGGGCGAACATCGAGAGCTGGCTGAGCGCGGAGGGGCAGGGGCTGAGCCGGAGCGCGGTGGACAGCATCGTTGCGGCGGACCGGGCGTACACGGCGGCGATCCGGGACACGCTGCGCGCGCGGCTCGGCGGGCTTCCCACGGTGGACAGCGGGCTGGTGGCGGGCCGGGCGGTGTGGGCCGATCCGGCGCTCGACGATGCCTCGTGGGCGACGCTGCGGGCGCCGGGATCGTGGGAGACCGCCGGCTACCCGGGGCTGGACGGCGTCGCCTGGTACCGGACGACGTTCGAGCTGACGCCGGAGGAGGCGCAGCGGCCGCTGCTGCTGGTGCTCGGCACGATCGACGACGACGACGTCACGTGGGTAAACGGCGTGGAGGTCGGGCGGACGACGGGGTACGACGTTCCGCGCAGCTACGCGATTCCGGCGGCGGCCGTGCACGCCGGCCGGAACGTGCTGACGGTGCGGGTCGTGGACGGCGGTGGCGAGGGCGGGATCATCGGGCGCTGT
>JADGGV010000396.1 GCA_019689775.1 Gemmatimonadota bacterium | reverse complement strand
GCGCACGGTGCCGCCCGTGCGCAACGCGGTGCCGAGGCGCGCGCCAGCGGCGGGATGAGCGGGCGGGGTGGGGGAGCGGGCGCGGCGCCGCGGGTCGCGGCGGCGGAGGATCGCGCCGAGGCGCACGCGGGGGAGAGGAGCCTCCCGCGCCGCCGCAGGGCCGGCGGCCTCCGCAGGGATCCGCGCGCGCCCGCGGGGATGGACCGGAGCGCCGGGGCGCTACCGCGCCCGGCGCTCCCGCATCTTGGCGAGCGTCTTGTGCAGGTAGCGCTCGTACCCCTCCGGGCTCATCCACCCCTTCGGGCAGGTCACGACCTCCAGCTCCTCCGCCGGCAGGTGCACGAACGTGTGCGTCTTGCTGGTCGCGCGCCGCACGCGCACGCGGCAGCGGCCCTCGGCGCATTCCCGCACGCGCCCGATGCGGCCGTCGGGGAGCCGCACGCAGTCGCCGGGGCGGGGCGCGGACGCCACGCTCACTCCGCCGCGTGCGTCTTCCGCGGCTGGTAGCTGCCGACCTCCGCGCGGAACGGGATCGCCAGGCGGTTCCAGCCGTTGATCGCGATGATGGCGAGCGTGAGGTCCACCAGCTCCTTCTCGGTGAAATGCTCGCGCACCTGCGCGTACAGCTCGTCCGAGATGTCGTTGGTCGAGATCAGCGTGACGGCCTCGGTCCAGGCGAGCGCCGCGCGCTCGCGCTCCGTGTAGAACGGCGCCTCGCGCCAGGCGGGGAGCACGAAGAGGCGCTGCGGCGTCTCGCCCTCGGCGAGCGCGTCCTTGCTGTGCATGTCCAGGCAGTAGCCGCAGCGGTTGATCTGCGACGCCCGCATCTTGACCAGCTCGAGGAGCGACGTCTCGAGCCCCGATTCCCGCGTGTAGCGCTCGAGCTGCGCCATCGCCGCGAGCGCGCCCGGCGCGACGCGCCGGTAGTCCAGCCTGCGTTCCATGCGTCATCCCCTCCAGGAAGCGATCCACGATCGTGACCCTGCGGACCCGCAGCGAATCGGGTGCCGCGGCGGCCCACAGGCCCGCCCGGCCCGCGGTCCGGTCGGCCGGCGCCTCCACGCCCCGCCGGCGATGGGCTCCTCCAGCCGCACGTCCACTGGCCAAGCCGGCGGAGCATCGTGGCGCCCGGGACCGGCGGCGCTCACTCCACCCGCAACGCCGCCATTGGCGGGACGCGCGTCGCGCGGCGGGCGGGCACCCAGCTCGCGGCGAGGACGGCGGCGCCGACGAGCGCGACGACGCCCGCGAACGCGACGGGGTCCGTCGCCTTCACGTCGAACAGGAGGCTTGCCATGAGCCGCGTCAGCGCGAGCGCGGCGACGAGCCCGACCAGCGTGCCCGCGAGGCCGAGCGTGGCGCCGCGCCCGAGGACGAGGCGGACCAGGTCGCCGGCGTCGGCGCCGAGCGCCGTGCGGATGCCGAGCTCGCGCGTGCGCTGCGCGACGAGGTAGGCGACGACGCCGTAGATCCCCATCGCGGCGAGGATCAGCGCGGTCGTCGCGAAGACGCCGACGAGCACCAGGCTGAAGCGGCGGCCGGCGAGCGAGGCGTCGAACGCCGATTCGATGGTGCGCACGCTGACCGGCAGGCGCGGGTCCAGCTCGCGGACAATCGCGCGCGCGGCCGCGGCCGTCGCCGCATCCTCGCGGCCGTGCACGACGACGCTGAACCACGCCGCGCGGCCGGGCCGCTGGCGGGAATTCACGTACAGCATCGGCGCGGGCGGCGTCTCGCTGCTCCCCTCGCGCACGTCGCCGACGATGCCGACGATGCGTAGCCCGCGGATGTCGCCGTCCATGTTGCCAAACTGGATGAATTTGCCGATCGGATCCTGGTTTGGCCACTGCGCGCGCGCCAACGATTCGCTGATCACGGCGACGTGCGGCGCATCCGGGCCGTCGCCGGGCTCGAACAGCCGGCCGCGCCGGAGCGGGATCCCCATCGCCTGGAAGTAGCCCTCGCTGGCGACGCGGAACTCGGCGTACCCCGTCCGGCCCGGGATCTTCTGGAGGCGCTCCCATTCCTCGAGGCTGGCGATCTCGTCCGGGCGGCTCATCTCGATGAACGTGCCGTCGCCGCCGCCGAGCCCCGCGAGCGGGAAGGTGTTGACGAGCCCGACGCCGTCCACGCCCGGGATGGCGCGCAGCCGCGCGAGCAGCTCGTCCTGGAAGCGGACCTGGCGCGCGGCGGCGGCCGGGTCGCCGGCCGGCGCGTCGCGCACGATGTCCAGGATCAGCGCGTTCGTCGTGCGGTAGCCGGGGTCGACGGCGAGGAGGCGCAGGAAGCTGCGGGCGAGCAGCCCCGCCCCGGCCAGGAGCACGAGCGTCAGCGCGACCTGGGCGACGACGAGCGCGTCGCGAACGCGCTGGCCGCCGCGCCCGCCGGCGAGCGTGCGCTGCCCCTGCGCCAGCGCGCCGCGCAGGTCGCCGCGGGCGCCGGCACGGAGCGACGTCGCCAGACCGAGCGCGGCGGCGGCGCCGAGCGAGACGACGAGCGCGAAGCCGAGCGCGGCCCAGCTCACGCCGACGTTCTCGATGCGCGGCAGGTTGCCCGGGTTCACGGCGAGGAGGAGGCGCACGCCGCCGAGCGCGAGGAGCGAGCCGAGCGCGCCGGCCGCGAGGGAGAGCACGAGCGACTCGGCGAGGAGCTGGCGGACGAGGCGCCGCCGGCCGGCGCCGAGCGCCAGCCGCAGCGCCAACTCCCGGGCGCGGCCAGCGGCCCGCGCGAGCTGAAGGTTCGACACGTTCGCGCACGCGATGAGCAGCAGCACGCCCGCCGCGCCGAACAGCACGTACAGCGCGCGCCGCACCCGCTCGGTCATCTGCTGGAGCAGCGGCACCACGTCGGCGTCCGACATCGAGGTGTCGTCGCCATACTCCCGCTTCATCTGCCGCGAGACCGCGCTCAGCTCCGCGCGCGCCCGCTCGAGCGGTACACCCGGCGCCAGCCGCGCGACGACCTGGAAGTTGTGCGCGGTGCGCGACGTCGAGGGCGGCTCCAGCTCCCGCGCCGTCCACACCTCCGTGTGGCCCGGGTAGTCGAAGCCCGGCGGCATCACGCCGACCACCCGGTACGTCCGCCCCTCGAACGTCAGCGCCTCCGCGCCCAGGTCGCGGCGCGCGCCGAGACGGCCGCGCCAGTACGCGTCGCTCACGACCGCCGCCGGAACGCCGCCCGGCTGCTGCTCCTCCGGCCGGAACGCCCGCCCCAGCACCGGATGCACGCCCAGCACGTCGAAGAACTCCCGCGAGACCATGGCGACCGTCGCCTGGTGCGGCTCGCCGCCGCTCAGCACCGTCGCCTTGCCGCCGCTCACCACCTCCGCCATCGCGGCGAACGAGTGCGTCCGCGCCTGCCAGTCCACGAAGTTCGGCTCCGACACCTGCCCCATCCGCTGGCCGTCCTCGCCGACCTGGAACAGCCGCACGATCCGGTCGGGCTGCGGGTACGACAGCGGCCGCAGCAGCACGCCGTCCACGACGCTGAACACCGCCGTCGCCGCGCCCATCCCCAGCCCCAGCGTGAGCACCGCCACCACCGTGAAGCCCGGCGCCCGCCGCAGCGAACGGACCCCGAAGCGCAGCTCACGCGCAAGGTCCTCCAGCAGCGCCGGCCGCGCCTCGTCCCGCGCGCCCTCCTTCGCCCGCTCCACGCCGCCGAACGCCAGCAGCGCAGCCCGCCGCGCCGACGCCGGATCCAGCCCGCGCGCGATGTTGCGCTCCGTCTCCCGCTCGAGATGGAAGCGGACCTCCTCCTCCAGCCGCCGCTCCTGCTCGCCCCGCCGCCACAGCCGACTCAACCGACGCCACTGCTCCCGGATCGGTTCCATGCCCACCGCTCCCCTCAGACGGTCGTCGCCTGCAACACCAGATTGATCGCGCGCGAGAGCCGCTCCCAGTGCCCGACCTCCTCCGCGAACCGACGCCGCCCCGCCGGCGTCAGCATGTAGTAGCGCGCCCGCCGGTTGTTCTCCGTCACCCGCCACTCCGACGTCACCAACCCCTTCCGCTCCAGCCGGTACAGCGCCGTGTACAGCGAGCCCTGCCCGAGCCGGAGCACGTTCTCCGACCACTGCTCGATCCGCTCCGTGATCCCCCACCCGTGCATCGGCTCCAGCAGCAGCGCCTTCAGCACCAGCATGTCCAGCGTGCCCTGGAGCAGGTCCTCGCGTTGTGTCATCGGGTTCAGACTCCTTTCGGCCGTCGAAGGTTGGAGGATGGGGCGGGCTTCCTTCGAGTGTCAAGGGGAAGGGGTGCGTC
>JADGGV010000395.1 GCA_019689775.1 Gemmatimonadota bacterium | reverse complement strand
CCGCATAGTAGCGCAGGATCACCACGCACCGCGCCACCTCGCCCCGCGCCTCCCCGATCGGCTTCCCCACCTCCCGCGCCATCTCCCGCGCCAGCTCCTCGCGCCGCGCGTGGATCGCCTCCGCCCACCGGTACAGGCACTCCGCCCGCGCCGCGCCCGTCGCCGACCGCCAGCGCGGCAGCGCCTCCGCCGCCGCCACCACCGCGCGCTCCGCATCCTCCGGCGCCCCCTCCGGCACCTGCCCCAGGACGTCCGAGGCGTCCGACGGGTTCACGTCCGGGATCAGCCGCGCCGACGAACCCGCGCCGAACTCCCCGCCCACGTAGCTCCGCAGCACCGTGCTCATTTGCCCTCCGGGCGTTCCGCCGCCGACGCCCCCCGGTGCACGCGCAGGAACTCGAGGAGCGCGTGCCCCGCGCCCAGGATGTGCGTCGCCAGCAGCGCCGACGCGTGCTCCACATCCCCCTTCCGCACCGCCTTCAGGATCGCCCGGTGCTCCTCCTGCGCCCGCGTCTCCCCGTGCGTCAGCGAAAGCTGGAGCCGCGTGTAGCGGTCGCTCTGGTTCCGCAGGTTCTGGAGAATCTGCATCGTCAGCGGCCGGTTCGCCGGCCTCAACAGCGCCGAGTGGAACTCCCAGTTCAGCCCACCCCACGCCGCCACGTCCCCCCGCTGGAACGCCTCGTCGTACGCACCCAGGATCTCCGCCGCCCGATCCAGATCCGCCGGCGTCAGCGCCGGCATCGCGCGCCGCAGCAGGTCCGTCTCGATCATCGCGCGCAGATCGAACAGCTCCTTGATCTCGCTCAACGCCAGACTCGAGACCACCGCGCCGATGTGCGGCCGGAACGAGACCAGCCCCTCCACCTCGAGCTGCCGCAGCGCCTCCCGCACCGGAATGCGGCTCACCCCGAGGTCCGCCGCCAGCGCATCCTGCCGCAGCGGCGCGCCCTCCGGGTACTCGCCGCGCAGGATCCGCTCCCGCATCGCCTCGAGCGTGAGCGCGGCCACCGTCTTTCGCTGTATTCTCCCCTTCGCGGCCGCCGGGGTGGCGGCGCGTCGCTCGTCGCGCGTGGAGCTGGGCATGGGGGCTCCTTGTTTTGGATAAAGTATACCAATACGGGCCCGCGGCAAGTGCGGACCCGCCAGCACCGACGGGCCGCCGGCCGCTCAGGCCGACCACGCCATCCGGGTCGTACACCGCAATGTATCCCGGGTTTGGCCGACCGGGGAGCGCCCGCCGGGGTGCGACGGGTCGGCCGCACCGCGCGTGCGGCGGGATCGCTCGGCCGCGCGTCGGGCCGGACAAGCCGCGCGGGGGGCGGCGGGCGCGCGTCGCGAATGGACAGCCGGGCGCCGCGTTCCTACTTTGGCGCACTCCTCGAGTGCCACCCCGACCACGGCAGGATGCCCATGAAGCTCGCACGCGCGCTGGCGCTGTCGCTGGCGACGGTCGCGGCGCCGACCGTTCTGGCGGCGCAGCAGCAGGACTCCACCCGCGCCTCGGCCGCGGTGCCGGCGCCGAAGCCGGAACGCATCACGACGCAGCACACCGCCATGATCGGCGGGCAGCGCATCGACTACACCGCCACGGTGGGGAACATCATCCTCCAGGACGACGAGGGGCACCCGACGGCGGCGATCTACTACACGGCGTACACGCGGCGTGGGGTCACGGACGTGACGCGTCGTCCGATCACGTTCGCGTACAACGGCGGGCCGGGCTCGTCCTCGGTCTGGGTGCACATGGGGGCGCTCGGGCCGCGGCGGGTGGTCACGCCGGACACGGCGCACGCGCCACCGCCGCCGTACCCGATCGTCGACAACCCGTACTCGCCGCTGGACAGGACGGACCTGGTGTTCATCGACCCGGTGGGGACGGGCTTCAGCCGACCGCTGGGCAAGGCGAAGGGGAAGGACTTCTGGGGCGTGGACCAGGACGTTCACGCGCTCGCGCAGTTCATCCGTCGCTACCTGAGCGAGAACGGGCGCTGGAACTCCCCGCGCTACCTGTTCGGCGAGAGCTACGGCACGACCCGCTCGGCGGCGCTGGTGAACTACCTCCAGTCCCGGGAGAACCTTGACTTCAACGGCGTGATGATCATCTCCGCCGTGCTGGACTTCCAGACGATCTCGTTCGGCCCGGGCAACGACCTGCCGTACATCATGTACCTGCCGTCGTACGCGGCCGTGGCCTGGTACCATCACGTCCTGCCGGATCCGCCGGCGCGGCTGCGGCCGTTCCTGCGGGAGGTCGAGCGCTTCGCGACGACGGAGTACGCGCAGGCGCTGCTGGCCGGCGGCACGCTCGAGCCGGCGCGCCGCGAGGCGATCGTGGACCGGCTGCACCGCTACACCGGGCTGAGCAAGGACTACCTGCGGCGGGCGGATCTGCGCGTGGATGCCGGCGAGTTCGAGAAGGAGCTGATGCGCGAGCACGGCCTGGTGATCGGGCGGCTGGACGCCCGCTTCACCGGTCCGACCGGCGACCTCCTGGCGCAGCGTGCGCCGTACGACCCGCAGTCGGCGGCCGTCAGCTCGGCGTTCACGTCCGCGTGGAACCACTACCTGCGCGACGAGCTGCGCTTCGCGACGGACAAGGAATACGCCATCAGCGGGGATGTGAACCCGTGGGACTGGACGCACGGCCAGCGGCGGGGGTGGCCGGGTTACACGAACGTCGCGGTGGACCTGGCGCAGGCGCTGTCGTACAACACGCACCTCCACGTGCTGCTCGGCAGCGGCCTCTTCGACCTGGCGACGCCGTACTACGCCGCCGAGTGGACGATGGACCACCTCCAGCTCCCGCCGGAGCTGCGCGCCCACATCCACGAGACCGAGTACGACGCCGGCCACATGATGTACCTGTACGAGCCCGCGCTGGCGCAGCTCAAGAAGGACGTCGCCGAGTTCATCGGCGCGACCTCGGGCGCCGTCCCCGCCGCGCGCACCGCGGCGGCGACGTCGAGGTAGCGGGGCGCGCACGCACGGCGGCGACGTCGGAGCGGCGGGGCGCGGGCGCACGCCTCCGCAGGACGTCGCCGCCGGCGGCGGCGTGGCGTGATCCTGGCGGCGGTCCGTCCATCGTCCGGAGCGCGACAGCCGGGAGGTGATCCATGGAATCGCCGATGTCGTCTGCGGAGAGCCAGCCTCTCTATCCGGCCCGGATCCGCGTCGAGCCGGCGACGGAGGGGCGGAACCGCCTCACCACGGCGTTCCGGCTCATCCTCGCGGTGCCGCACCTCCTCCTGGTCGGCGGCCCCGTCGCATTCATGGCATCGTGGTCGTGGCGCTCGGAGAGTGGGGTGCGCTCCCAGTGGGGCGCGGGCGGCGTGCTCGGCCTCGCGGCGGCGGTCGGCGCGTTCATCGCCTGGTTCGCGATCCTCTTCACCGGCCGCATGCCGCAGGGGCTCTGGAACCTCGCGGCGTTCTACCTCCGCTGGCGCGTGCGCGCCGTGGCGTACACGGCGCTGCTGCGCGACGAGTATCCGCCGTTCGGCGACGGCCCGTACCCGGCGTCGCTCGAGCTGGAGCGGCCGGAGGCGCCGCGCGACCGACTGACGGTCGCCTTTCGCGCGCTCCTCGTCATCCCCCACGTGGTGGCGATCTGGGCGCTCGGCTTCGCCTGGGGGATCACGTCGGTGATCGCCTGGTTCGCGATCCTGCTGACGGGACGCTTCCCGGCGGGGCTGTACGGCTTCGGCGTGGGCGTGCTGCGGTGGAACATCCGGGTCGAGTCCTACTTCCTGCTCCTCCACGACCGCTACCCGCCGTTCTCGCTCGAGTAGCGCCGGCGCGCGCGGCCCGCGCCGCGGCGCGGTCGGGCGGCCCTCCGCGGCTCAGGCCGACGCGCGCTCGGCGGGGTACGCGTCGCTCGACCGCTCGACCGTGAAGCCGGGCGCGTAGCCGTCGATGAACAGCTTCGCGACCAGCGCCTTGCGCCCGCGCACGCCGATCTTGGCGCAGGCGCGGTCGAGATGCTCCTTGACCGTGTGCGGCGAGACGCCGAGCCGCGCGGCGATCCGCTTCGTCGACTCGCCGCGCGCGACGGCCGCCGTCACCTCGCGCTCGCGCTGCGAGAGGTCGTAGAGCCGGGTCAGGATCGCGGCCCGCTCGCGCGGCGTCGAGGGCTGAACGACGACGGTCGAGCACTGGCCCGTCGCGTCCGGCTCGGCGAGCATGGCGCGGATCGTGTACCACCGTCCCGAGCGGCCGCGCGCGCGCAGCACCACATCGGTGGGCTCGTCGAGCTCCGCGTGCACGTGCTGC
>JADGGV010000394.1 GCA_019689775.1 Gemmatimonadota bacterium | reverse complement strand
CCCGTGCACCGGCCGCGGCCCCCGGGACCGGCCGGCGCCCGACCCGGCGCGCGCCTCGCGCCCCGTTCTCGTTCCCCGCGCTCCGGTCGCTCGATGCCGCACCCCGATCCCGACGTGCTTCTCGATCTGGCCCTCGCCGCCGCCCGCGACGCCGCCGACGTCCACCGCCGCCACATCGGCCGCGTCCGCCTCGAGGACTGGTCCGCCAAGGGCGTCAGCGACTTCGTCACCCACGTCGACCGCGAGGCGGAGGCACGCATCGTCGCCCGGATCCGCACCGCCTTCCCCGACCACGCGATCCTCGCCGAGGAGGCCGCCAGCGACGCCGGTCACGCCGCCGCCGGGAGCGCGCCCGACACACCGCCACACGCCGCCGAGTTCCTCTGGATCGTCGACCCGCTCGACGGGACCACGAACTTCCTGCACGCCTACCCGGCCTACGCGGCGTCCGTCGCCGTCGCGCATCGCGGAGAGCTCGTCGCCGGCGCCGTCGTCGACAGCGCGAGCGGCGCCGAATGGACCGCGGTCCGCGGCGGCGGTGCGCGCCGCGACGCCCAACCGATCCACGTCTCCGAGCTCGGCGAGCTGCGCCATTCCCTCATCGGCACCGGCTTCCCGTTCCGCGACCTCGACCTGCTGCCGCGCTACCTCCGGCAGTTCGACGCGCTCACCCGGCGCACGGCCGGCATCCGGCGCGCGGGGTCGGCCGCGCTCGATCTCTGCCACGTCGCCTCCGGCCACTTCGACGGCTTCTGGGAGCTGGCGCTGGCGCCGTGGGACGTCGCCGCCGGCGCGCTCATCGTGCGCGAGGCCGGCGGGCTCGTCACCGACCTCGCCGGAAACCCCGACATCCTCGGCGGCGGTCCGATCCTCGCCGGCAACCCGGTGATCCACGAGACGTTGCGGCGACTGCTCGGCGAGCTGGAAACCACCGCCCCGGCGCAGGGGTAGGACCGCCGGACCCGCCGAAGGAACCCAATGACTCCGATCCGCGTCGTCCGCGAGGGCCTCAGAACCGGCTGGGCCGCCTTCCGTACCCGGCCCCGACTCGTCACCAGCGTCGTGGTGGGCGCCAGCGCGCTCGCCGCCGGCGTGCTCGGCCTCGGCGTCGGCACCTGGACGTCCGTCTGCCGCGACTGCCCCTCCATCGCGCAGATCTACACGTTCGAGCCGGAGAAGGCGACGCGCGTCCTCGACTGGCGCGGGCGCCTCATCGCCGAGCTCTTCCAGGAGCGCCGGACGCCCGTCTCCATCGCCGACCTGCCGAAGTACGCGCCCCTGGCGTTCGTCGCCGTCGAGGACAAGCGCTTCTACCGCCACGGCGGCTTCGACATCATCCGCACGGCGAGCGCCTTCGTGCGCAACGTGCTCCACGGCCACATCACCGGCGGCGGCAGCACGATCACGCAGCAGCTCGCCCGCAACATGTTCCGCGAGGAGATCGGCTTCCGCCGGCACGGGTTCGCGGGCTACACGCGCAAGCTGAAGGAGCTGAAGGTCGCCTTCGAGCTGGAGAACGTCTACACGAAGGATCAGATCCTCGAGGCGTACATCAACCAGATCAACTTCGGCCACGGCTGGTACGGCATCGAGACCGCGGCCGAGCGCTACTTCGGCAAGTCCGCGGCGCAGCTCGACCCGGCGGAGGCGGCGCTGCTGGCGGCGCTGGCCAACGCGCCGTCGCGCTACGACCCGTTTACCCATCCGGACCGCGCCGCCGGCCGCCGCAACCTCGTGCTCGCCCTCATGGGCGAGCAGGGGTACCTGAGCGAGGCCGAGGTCAAGAAGTGGCAGGCCGCGCCGCTCCCCGAGCGCTCGCACGGCGGCTCCGAGGGCGATGTCGCGCCCTACTTCGTCGAGTGGGTCCGCGACCTCCTCGACGAGCGCTTCGGCACCGACCTCTACCGCCGCGGCTACCGCATCTACACGACGCTCGACCTCGACATGCAGCGGCGGGCCAACGCCGCCATGGACTCCGGCTGGGCGCGCGTCGAGCGCATGCCCGGCTACCGCCACCCCCGCTACGCCGACGTGATCAAGGCCGGCGGCAGCCGCGACGGCAGCAAGACGCCGTACCTCCAGGGCGCCTTCATCGCCCTCGACCCGGTCACCGGCGCCGTCCGCGCCCTGATCGGCGGCCGCGACTTCAAGGACTCCAAGTTCAACCGCGCCACGCAGGCGCTCCGGCAGCCCGGCTCGTCCTTCAAGCCGATCCTCTACACCGCCGCCATCTCCAGCGGCATCCCCGCCTCGCACGTCATCGACGATGCGCCGCTCATGCTGGAGATGGACAACGGCACGGTCTACTCGCCGGGGAACTCCGACGGGCTCTTCCACGGCCCGATGACCCTGCGCGAGGCGCTGCGGCGGTCGGTCAACGTCGTGGCGGTGAAGCTGGGGCAGGAGGTGGGGATCCAGACGGTGATCCAGTACGCCCGCCGGCTCGGGATCACGACGCCGATCCCGCCGTGGCCGTCGACCGCGATCGGCGCCGCGGAGGTCATCCCCCTCCAGCTCGCCGGCGCCTACACCGCGCTCGCCACGCCCGGCATCCTCGCCCGCCCCTACCCGATCGAGAAGGTCGAGGACGCCGACGGCCGCGTGCTCTGGGAGGGCCACCCCGAGCGCAGGCCCGTGCTCGATTCGCTCGCCGTCTACATCGTGCGCGACATGATGCGCGGCGTCCTCGACAACGGCACCGGCTACCCGGCGCGCGACCCGGCCCGCGGCAACCTGCCGTACTCGATCCCGGGCGCGGGCAAGACCGGCACGACGAACGACTACGCCGACGCCTGGTTCGTCGGCTTCACGCCCAACCTCCTCGCGGCCGTCTGGTTCGGCTTCGATAACCGCGTCACCATCGTGCCGCGCGCCGAGGGCGGCGTGCTGGCCGCGCCCGTCTGGGGAAGCTTCATGCGCAGCGTCTACTTCGACTCCGTACCGGTGCTGCCGAAGCCGACGGAGTGGGAGCGGCCGGCCGGGCTCGTGACCGCACAGGTCGATCGCGAGAGCGGTCGCCTCGCCACCCCGCTCTGCCCACACGAGCTCGTCTACACCGAGATCTTCATCAAGGGGACCGAGCCCACCGAGGTCTGCGACGGCCGCGGCGGCGGCCTCTTCGGCGGCGCGCTCCGCGGCGTCCCGCTCGACTCGCTCGCCGCCGACACGGCCGCCGGCCAGCCGAAGATCAATCCGAAGATGAAGTTCTGACCTCCTCGACGCCCGCTGCCGTGACGCGGTGGGAGATCAGCGGCAGCGGGGGCGGCGCGGGCGCCGGGCCGATCCGGATCGCATCCCGCAGCGCCGCCACACCCGCCTCCGCGAGCGCCTCCGTCGCGGCGTAGACCGTCGCCAGCGGCTCGCCGCGCCGCACCGTGTCGCCCGGCCGGGCCGTGATCCGGAACCCGGCGCCCGGATCGATCGCCGCGTCGAGCCGCGCCCGGCCCGCACCCAACGCGACGGCCGCCTCGCCGACCGCTCGCGCCTGCACCTCCTGCACCACGCCGTCCGCCCACGCCTCCAGCACCCGCCGCGCGCGCGCCACCGGTAGCGACGATGGGTCGTCCAGCACCCGCGGATCCCCACCCTGCGCCTCCACGATCCGCCGCATCTGCTCCAGCGCCCGCCCGTCGGCCAGCGCCGCCTCCGCCGACCGCCGCGCCGCCTCGCGATCCCCGGCCGCCCCGCCGAGCATCAGCATCTCCGCCGCCTCCGCCACCGTGAGCGCCCTCAGGTCCGGCGGGCCACCGCCGCGCAACGCCTCGATCGCCTCCGCCATCTCCAGCGCGTTCCCGACCGCCACGCCCAGCGGCCGATCCATCGCGGTCACCAGCGCCACCACCTCGCGCCCCGCCTCGGCGCCGATCTCGATCATCGTCGCCGCCAGCTCGAGCGCCCGATCCAGCTCCGGCAGGAACGCCCCCGCCCCACGCTTCACGTCGAGCAGCAGCGCGTCGATCCCCTCCGCCAGCTTCTTGCTCATGATGCTCGACGCAATCAGCGGGATCGACTCGACCGTGGCCGTCACGTCGCGCAACGCGTACAGCCGCCGGTCCAGCGGCGCGATCTCCTCCGTCTGGCCAATCAGCGCGCAGCCGAGCCGCTCGAGTTGCCGCCGGAACTCCGCCAGCGACAGCGAGGTCCGAAACCCCGGGATCGTCTCCAGCTTGTCCAGCGTACCGCCGGTGTGCCCCAGCCCCCGCCCGCTGATCATCGGCACCGGCACCCCCAGCGCCGATACCAGCGGCGCGAGCACGAGCGACACCTTGTCCCCGAC
>JADGGV010000393.1 GCA_019689775.1 Gemmatimonadota bacterium | reverse complement strand
CCGCTGCATCTCGCCCGGGCCCTGGCTCGCGTCCGCGTTCAGGACCCAGCTCCCGGCCAGGCTCACGCCCGCCGGCGCCGGCGGCGCCGGCTTCGGGCCGCACGCCGCCAGCGCCAGCAGTGCCGCGGCCGGAAGCGCCCAGCTCCATTTCCCCCGCATTCTCGTCCCTCGATGAGTTCAGGTGCGCATCGGACCACGCGTATACCGGCCAACGGACGCGTTCGGTTCCGCGCCGCCGGGCGCCGGGGTGGCGCTGCCGCCGCCGGCGTGCCGCGGTCGGCCTGGCGCCGCCGGCCGCCGGGGGCGCGCGTGCCCCACCCGCGTCCTCGTTGCGCGGCCCGGGAGGGCGGCCGATCTTGGGGGTTCGGCGTCTGCCGCGGCCCCGAACCCACCACCGCCCATGCCTGCCCCCACCGTCATCGCCCGGCTGCCTCGTGCGCTCGCGCTGGCGCTGGCGGCGGCGCTCGCCGGCTGCAACGCAGGCGACGTCGCGACGAAGGCCGCGCCGCCGGCGGCGTCGGGCGCCGGCGTCGTCTCCGACGGCGCCGCGGGCGGCGGCACGGCGGGCGGCGCCGGCCCGGCGGCGGGCGGCGCCGCGGTCGCCTTCGTCGGCGCGGCGGCCGCCGGCGTGGTCCCGCTGCGCGCGCCGACGCTGGCCGAGGCGCCGGACGGCCCTCTCGGCGCGGCGATCCGGCGCGGCCATGCGCTCATGCTGGCGACGCGCGACAGCCTGCCGGGCCACGTCGGCAACCGTCTCCGCTGCGTGAGCTGCCACCTGGACGAGGGGCGGCGGCCGCGGTCGGCGCCGTTCGTCGGCGTCTACGGGCAGTTCCCGCAGTACCGCAGCCGGAGCGGGAGCGTGATCAGCGTCGAGGACCGGATCAACGGCTGCTTCCAGCGGAGCCTGAACGGGAAGCCGCTGCCGGCGGCGAGCCGGGCCATGCGCGACATGGTCGCGTACCTGGCGTTCGTGTCGCGCGGCGTGCCGGTGGGCGCGAGGGTGGAGGGGCAGGGGTTCGGCGAGGTGCCGGCGCTGGAGCCGGACACGGCGCGCGGCGCGCGCATCTTCGCCACCGCCTGCGCGCGCTGCCACGGCGCGGACGGGCAGGGGACGGCGATCGCGCCGCCGGTGTGGGGGCCCGACTCCTACAACATCGGCGCCGGGATGGCGCGGCCGCGCACGGCCGCGGCGTTCATCCGCTGGAACATGCCGTTCGACCGGCCCGGCTCGCTGTCGGACCAGGACGCCGTCGACGTGGCGTACTACATCGACTCGAAGCCGCGGCCGGACTACGCGCCGAAGGCGGACGACTGGCCCAACGGCGATCCGCCGGCGGACCTGCCGTACGCGACGAAGGCCGGCCGCCGGCTCGCCACGCGCGCGGCGCCCTGACCCACGGCCGGCTCGTCGGGCGGTGGACCGGCGCCGGCGCGCCGCGCGGCGCCCTGACCCCGGCCATCCCGACGCGGCACGCGCGACACCCTGACCTCACGGTGGCCCCGGCGCCGCGCCGGGCCCACCCCACACGACCAGGCCCGAGGCGGAGGGAGACGATGGACGAGGAACGGTTCCAGGCGGACGTGCGTCGCTTCCTGAAGAAGTTCGGCGTGACGTCGCAGCGCGAGATCGAGGACTCGGTGCGGCGCGCGGTCGACTCCGGCGTGCTCGCCGGTGACGAGCGGCTGCGCATCGAGGCGATCGTGACGATCCAGGGGATCCCGGAGCCGATCGTGGTCGAGGGGGAGCTGGCGCTGGAGAACTGAGCGCAGCCGGGCGCTCGGCCAGGCTCGCGGGCGGCCGCCGGGTCCCTTTTTTTCACGCGACGACGCGAAGGAGAACGGCAAGCCGCGGCGCGTCCGCGCATGACGCCGAAGAGCAGGGGCCCGCGTCGCCGCGGGGCCCCTCGCGCACCGCCGGGGCGCCGGCCTCAGAAGGCCACCACCCCCTCCATGACGAACCCGCTGAACTTCCCGCCGTTGCGGATGTCGGTGCTCGGGAAGTCCCGGTACGTCTGCGTGACGTACTCGCCCTTCAGCAGCACGGTCGGCGTCACGAACCAGCCGGCGCTGAGCTGCGCGCGGTCGACACCGACGTCGGTGCTCGTGCCGGCGAACGGGAGCGTGCCCGCGACGGTGTTGTAGCGGCCGCCGACGTACACCCGCTCGCCGGGGAGGAAGCGGTACACCACCTCGCCCGAGTACTGCGTGAACGTCCGCGTCGTCGCCTCCGTCGCCGCCTTCCCCTCGGCCCGCTCGATCACGCCGAACAGCTCCAGCCCGCGGTACTTGACGAACGGGTTGATCTGGACCGCCCGGACCTGGTTCGTGAAGCCGGGGTTCAGCGCGCCGGACCACGCCTGCTTGTCCGGCGTTGCCTGCGTATTCTCCATGACGAGGAAGTAGTGCGAGCCGGCGCGATCGCCCCAGAACAGCGTCGCGCTGGGCGTCCGGTCGACCCGGTAGACGGAGCCGGTCAGTCGCACGCGCAGCGCGTCCGAGAGCCGGCGGTCCACGCCGACCTTGGTCAGGAACGCCGGGCTGCGCTTCTCCGGCGCGGTCACGTCGCCCTTGTTCTGGCCGGTCGTCACGCCGACCATGGCGAGGAGGCCGCCCTTGCGGGCGTAGACCTCCGCGCCCGGCTCGAACGTCCAGGCGTCCAGGATCAGGTTGCCGACGAACGGGTTCTGGAGCGCCTGCCCGTTGTCGCTGCGGCGGTAGATTGCGTCGCCGTAGTCCAGCGGGAACATCCCGACCTTGACCGTCAGCACCTTGAACAGCGAGCTGAGCGCCGGGTTGTCGATCGGCGACTCGTCCATCAGCAGGTACCCGCCCTTGACCCACGTCTCCTGGTGGTGCCGCGAGGACAGGTAGCTTTCGAGCGCCACGCGGATCCCCGGAGCCAGTTGCGCGTTCAGGAACAGGTTCGCCGTCGGCAGGTTCGCGCCCCAGCCGATGTCCGCGAGCCGGTTCGCATCGTAGTCGTTGCCGTTCGCATCCTTCGCCGGCTTCGGCGCGGCCGTGTTGCTGTGCCGCAGCGACTGGAACTGCTGCGTGAACGCCGCGCCCCAGTCGATGCGGAAGCCGGTGAACGGCACGCCGTCGTCCTTCGGCGGCTCGAACATGTCGATCCCGCGCTGGTCCGCCGGGCGGAGGTGCTGGATCGCGATCTTCGGCGCGGTGCTGCTCGCCTTCGCCTTGCCGGCGGCGCTCGTCGAGTCGGGGCCGGCCGTCGCCCGGGCCGGCGCCCCGTCGTCCGCCGTGCCGGCGGCGGACTGCTGCGCCAGGGCGGGCGTCGCCGCGAGCGCGGCGGTCGTGGCCATTGCGGCCAGGGTCATGCGGATCGTCATAGGAGTAGCCCCCCTTCGTGCGTCGTTTCGGTCGTCACCCCGCCTGCGCGGCGCCAGCGTCACGGTGACGGGCGCTGGCGCCGGGTCGCGTCGTCACCGCGCCTGCGCGGCCGACAGCATCGCCACCAGCCCCGGCGTCAGCACCACGTCGAAGTGCACCGTCACCGCGTCGCCCACCTTCAGCGTGCCGAGCATCAGCGTCGGCGGCTTGACCCCGTACTCCGTCATCCGGATCTGCTTCGAGCCCTTCACCTCCAGCCCGCCCGCGGCCGTCGGCGTCGCGGTCACGTCCATCTCGATCTCCCGCGTCGTCCCGGCGATCGTCAGATCGCCGACCGCCCGCACCGCGGCCGATTCACCCGGCTGCGTCACCTCGTAGCTCTTCAGCTCGTACGTGACCGTCGGGTACTCCGCGACCTTCAGCGCCTTGCGCAGGTGCTCGTTCATCTTCCCGTTCCCGCAATCGATGCTTGCCGCGTCGATCCGCGCGCCCACCCCCACCACCGCCTTCTGACCGCTCAGCAGCGCCTTCTCGAACCCCGGCTGCGCCCTCAGCGCCGGCGCGAACTCCTTCGCATCGCACGACCACTTCCGCACCGTCGACGTCCCCTCCAGCCAGATCCGCCCCTCCGCCCCCGTGTCCTGCCCACGCACCACCGAAACGAGCGCCAGGCTCGCCACCGCCATCCCGACCGCGATCATGCCACGCATGGTTGCCTCCTCGGTGCCCCTGCTTCGTCGGGACCGCTCCGTCCCGACCGCGCGGCGTCGGGGCCCCCGCCGCGCTTCGACTGGCTCCAACGTAGGAGCCGCCCGCCCGCCGCTCTGTGGGGTGCAACCGGATATCGCCATGCCCGAATCCGGTTTTTCGCCGTAGTCCAATTCCCGACAGCGCGCTCGAGGCCGTAGGGGAATCCGGAGGGAGCGGCGGTGTGGGGGAG
>JADGGV010000392.1 GCA_019689775.1 Gemmatimonadota bacterium | reverse complement strand
GGGGGGGGGGGGGGGGGGGGCGGGGGCGGGGCCGGGGGGGGGCGCCCCCCCCCCCCCGCCCCCCCCCCGACTCGCTCGAGCGGTGCGAAGGCGCGCTCCCTCGGAGACACGGTGCACCGCGCCTAGCGGGCCCGGAGCACGTTGTTGAGGTTCAGGCCGGGAGCCGCCTGGACGCCGTACGTGGTCTGCACCGCCTTGATGCTGGCGGTGAGGAGCGCCTCGACCAGGAACGGGTTGTGGACCGCCGACCCGCGGGCGTGGGCGTCGTCCATGAAGCTCGCGTTGAAGCGCGCGCCCTCGGCCACCGTGTACCGCGAGTCCTGCGCGAACTCCGTCGCCGGCACCTTGTCCAGCATCGCGTTGAGCTGGGCCGCCAGCGTTTGGAGGCGGGTCTCCGCGGTGATCATGGCGCTGCGCGCCGCCGTCTCGCTGCCGTGACAGCCGCTCGCGGTGCACGCCTTGAAGCTGCGCTGCGTCAACTCACAGTCGCCCACGGTCGGCACGCCCTTCGAGTCGAGGCACGGGATCGCGTTGAAGAGGTGGCCGGTTGCGTTCTGGATCACGACCCCCTTCGAGTCCGTGACCGCCAGCGTCGTGACGTGGCAACCGGCGCACAGCCGCGGGTTCTTCTCCGAGCTGTGGGTCCCCGTGATCTTCTCGGTCGACATCCCAGGCGGGATCCACCCCGCCTCACCGGTCAGGAGCGGGCCCTCCGGCGAATGCACACCACGCGACTGCGACGTCAGGTCGGGCTGCCCCCGCTTGTGGTGGCACTTCATGCAGAGGTTCCCCTCGACGGACGGATTGTCGATGGCGAACCGTAGCTGCCCCTGGTTCTTCGCGCTGTGCGGGTCGTGGCAGACGATGCAGGTGATCGGCATGTCCGTCGCGCCCGCTTCCTGGATCCGGGCGCCGCTCACACCGAACGCGACCAAGGCACCCTGGCCGGTGTGACACGGCTGGCAGGACGGATTGTCCTTCGTGTGGTCGAGGTCCGGGACCGCGCCGTGCGCGGACTGCGCCCACTCCTCGACGAACGGATGGTGGGTGCCGTTGTGGCACTCCCCGCAGCCCCGGTCCAGCGCGGTCATCGCCGTCGGGGTCGGGATGTTCGTGCGGTTTGGCGCCTGGACGTGGTTGGCGCCCGGACCGTGACAGCTCTCGCACTGCACGTCCTCGAACCGGGCGACCGCGACCTGGTCATGGCCCGCCTTCTGACCAGCCGCCACATCGTTGCCCCGCTCGTTGACGCTGTGACACCCCTCGCAGACGGCGCTCGCGCCGGGGTTGGCCTTCAGGTCCTGCATGGCCACGGCGTGCTTCGTCTGCTTCCACTCCGCCTGGACCTCCGTGTGGCAGTTCCCGCAGATGGTCGCCTTGTCCGCTTCCTTGCCCGCCTGATACCCGAGGAAGCCGCCGGCCTCCGCCGGCACGCCTTCCAGCGGGTCCCGGTCGCGGAACACGACCTTCTCGTCCACGCACCCGCTCACCAGGCCGCCGAGTACCAGGCACACGACAACGCCCGCGAGCTGGAGCCGAGACTTCGAGGACCCACGACACCCGATCATGTGCGAGGCCTCCCCGCGCGTATTGAGGTTCCGTGTCGCGCGTGGCGGGCGGCCGTGTCCGCGTGAGCCGGGGCCCCTCACCAGGCACGCACCGAGGCGGCCGCTCGTCCGCTGCTCGTGTGGGGCCGGATCCGAACGCTCGCGACACGCCCGCCACCCCACGTCGGCAGGGTCCAATGTCGAGGCGGCCTTGGGGCGCAACAATCGGGCGTTGCCCTACACTTCCGGCGAGAATCGCCGACGCGCGTGTCGCGCGGCGGCCCGGCGCTCGCGCGGGCCTGCGGGCCGCGCACGGACGCGCCCAGCGGGGGGGAGCGGCGGACGCCGGCGGGCGGACCCGGAAACGAAGACGCCCCGGGCGTCGACGACGCCCGGGGCGTTCCCGGCGGGGCCGGGTCCGTCCCGGCCCCGCACCGCGGCCTGGTCAGGCTCAGTACATCCCGCCCATGCCGCCACCCGGCATCGCGGGCGTCTTCTCCTCCTCCTTCTTCTCGACCACGACGGCCTCGGTGGTCAGCAGGAGGCCCGCGATGGAGGCGGCGTTCTGGAGCGCCGTCCGCGTGACCTTCGTCGGGTCGATCACGCCCGCCTCGACCAGGTCCTCATACGCGTCCGCCTGCGCGTTGTAGCCGAAGTTGACGTTCTCGTTGGAGCGAACCTTCTCCACGACGATCGAGCCCTCGGCGCCGGCGTTCGCGGCGATCTGACGGATCGGCTCCTCGAGCGCGCGGAACAGGATCTGGACGCCGATCTGCTCCTCCGGATCCTCGACCTTGAAGTCGCGCTTCTTCTGCTGCGCCCGCAGCAGCGCGACGCCGCCGCCCGGAACGATCCCCTCCTCGACCGCCGCGCGCGTCGCGTGCAGCGCATCCTCCACGCGCGCCTTCTTCTCCTTCATCTCCGTCTCGGTCGCGGCGCCCACGTGGATGACCGCCACGCCGCCGGCCAGCTTCGCCAGCCGCTCCTGGAGCTTCTCGCGATCGTAGTCCGACGTACTCTTCTCGATCGCCGCCCGGATCTCGTTGATCCGGCCCTGGATCCGCTGCTTGTCGCCCGCGCCGTCCACGATCGTCGAGGTGTCCTTGTCCACCACGATCCGCTTCGCGCGGCCGAGGTCGTTCAGCGTCGCGTTCTCCAGCTTCAGGCCAAGCTCCTCCGAGATCACCTGGCCGCCCGTCAGGATCGCGATGTCCTCCAGCATCGCCTTGCGGCGATCGCCGAAGCCCGGCGCCTTCACGCCGCACACCTTCAGCGTGCCGCGCAGCTTGTTGACGACCAGCGTCGCCAGCGCCTCACCCTCCACGTCCTCGGCGATGATCAGCAGCGGCTTGCCCATCTGCGCGACCTTCTCCAGGATCGGCAGAAGGTCCTTCATCGAGCTGATCTTCTTGTCGTGGATCAGGACGTACGCGTCCTCCAGGACCGCCTCCATCCGCTCCGGATCCGTCACGAAGTACGGCGACAGATAGCCGCGGTCGAACTGCATCCCCTCCACCGTCTCCAGCGTGGTCTCGAGGCCCTTCGCCTCCTCGACCGTGATCACGCCGTCCTTCCCCACCTTCTCCATCGCATCGGCGATCAGGTTGCCGATCTCCGCGTCGTTGTTCGCCGAGATCGTCCCAACCTGCGCGATCTCCCGCTTCCCCTTCGTCGGCGTCGAGATCGCCTTCAGCTCCTCCACCACCGTCGCGACCGCCTTGTCGATCCCGCGCTTGATCGCCATCGGGTTCGCCCCGGCCGTCACGTTCTTCAGCCCCTCGCGGAAGATCGCCTGCGCCAGCACCGTCGCCGTCGTGGTGCCGTCACCGGCCAGGTCGCTCGTCTTCGTGGCGACCTCCTTCACCATCTGCGCACCCATGTTCTCGATCGGGTGCGCCAGCTCCACCTCCTTCGCCACCGTCACGCCGTCCTTCGTCACCGTCGGCGCGCCGAACTTCCGGTCGATCACCACGTTCCGGCCCTTCGGCCCGAGCGTGACCTTCACGGCGTCCGCAAGCTGATCCACCCCACGCTTCAGCGCCGCGCGCGCATCGGCGTTGAACTCGAGTTCCTTCGCAGCCATGGCTGCCTTCCTCCGTCTCTAGGTCGTTGCTCGTGAGCTGCCGCTCACTGGCCGAGGATCGCGAGCACGTCCGACTCGCGCAGGATCAGGTACTGCTCGTCGCCGACCGTCACCTCCGTCCCGCTGTACTTCCCGTACAGCACCCGGTCGCCGACCTTGACCTCCGGAGCCACCCGCTTCCCATCGTCCGTCGTCTTCCCCGGGCCCACGGCGATCACCTCGCCCTGCTGCGGCTTCTCCTTGGCCGTGTCCGGAATGTAGAGGCCGCCGCGCATCTGCTCGGCCTCCTCCAGCGGCTTGACCACGATCCGGTCAGCCAGGGGACGGATCTGCGTTCCAGCGGCAGTCGCCATACGCGCTCCTCCTCCTCGTTACCTGTGGAGTTGTCCACGGGGTTTTGGCACTCACCCCGAGAGAGTGCTAACAGAAATCGGGCGGAAACATACCGCGCCGGCGCACCGTGTCAAGCCGCCGGCCACGGCCCGCGGCGCAGGCAGAGCGCGTGCCGGGAGGTCGCGCCAGAACGGCACTTCGGGCTGTCAGGGTGGCGCGCGCGCGCCCCGCGGTGGCAGCGGCCGCGGGGGCCCGAGGGCCTGGCGGGCGCACGGTGGCCGAAACGACCGCGGGGGGGGGGGGGCCCCGCCACGCCCCCCCCCGGGGGGGGGAATACCGGGGGCGCA
>JADGGV010000391.1 GCA_019689775.1 Gemmatimonadota bacterium | reverse complement strand
ATGCCGCACATCGGCGGATCGGACGTGGCGGGCGTGGTCGCGGAGCTGGGGCCGGGGGTGAGCGGGGTCGCGGTCGGGGACCGCGTCGTCGTCAACCCGACGCTCTTCGACGGCCGCTGCGAGTGGTGCCTGCGCGGGGAGCAAAGCCTCTGCGTCCAGTTCAAGATCCTGGGGGAGCACACGCAGGGTGGGTTCGCCGAGTACGTGGTGGTGCCGGCGCGCAACCTGTACCCGATCCCGGCGGGGTTCCCGTTCGCGCGGGCGGCCGCGGCGCCGCTCGTGTTCCAGACGGCGTGGCGCGGGCTGATCACCCAGGGCGGGGTGCGTGCGGGGGAGGACGTGCTGGTGACGGGCGCCTCCGGCGGGGTCGGCACGGCGGCGATCCAGATCGCGAAGCGGGCGGGCGCGCGCGTGTTCGCGGTGACGACGGGCGAGAACGCGGAGCGGGTGCGCGCGCTCGGCGCGGACGTGGTCTACGACCGCACGGCGGTCGACTACTCGAAGGAGGTGTGGCGCGAGACGGGGAAGCGCGGCGTCGACGTCGTCTTCGACTCGGTCGGCAAGGCGACGTGGACGCAGAACGTGCGCGCGCTCGCCCGGGGGGGCCGGCTGGTCATCTACGGCGCGACCACGGGGCCCGACGCGGGGCTGGACCTGAGGCTCCTGTTCTGGAAGCAGATCCGGATCATCGGGACCACCATGGCGGGGGTTGCCGACTTCGAGACGGTGATGCGGCTGGTGTTCCGCGGCGAGCTGTCGCCGGTCATCGATGTCGAGCTGCCGCTGGCGGAGGCGCGGGCCGCGCACGAGCGGCTGGAGGCCGGGGTCCAGTTCGGCAAGATCGTTGTCATTCCCTGACTTGCGGCCCGTCGACACCGCCCCGGTGGCCCGGATTATGCCCCGTCTACCGCCATTGACCGGCGGCGGCCGCCAGGGGGGCCGTCGAGATGACGTCGCCAGGAGCCGGGCCGAACGGGGCTCCGGAACAGGAGGGATGGCTCATGGGTCCGCTGATGATCATCGCGATCATTCTGGTGATCCTCGCGCTGCTCGGCTTCACCGGCGTGTGGGCCGCGCTGAAGTCGCTCGCGTGGATCATCCTCATCGTGGCCATCGTGCTGTTCGTGCTCGACCTGTTGTTCTGAGCGGCCGAGTGGGGGAGCGGGGGAGTTCACAACCGAGCGGGTGAGTGGGGACACGGCGTTGCGCGTTCCCGCGGCCGCCCGCTTTTCCGCTCGCCCGCTCCTCCACTATCCGACGCCGCCGCTCCCGCTTCTCAGTCCCTGGGCGTCCAGCGCGCGGCGTCGCGCACGCGGTACTTCTCGAGCACGCGGCCGAAGGCGTCCTCGAGATCGATCTTCTGCTCGTTTGCGATCGCCACGAGGACGAAGAGGATGTCGGCGATCTCGAGCGCGAGGTCCTGCTCGGGCTCGCCCGGCTTCTTCGGCTTGTGGCCGTAGCGGTGGTTCAGCTCGCGGGCCAGCTCGCCGACCTCCTCCACCAGCCGCGCCAGGTTCGACAGCGGCGGCCAGTAGCCCTCGCGGAACTGGCTGATCCAGGCGTCGACGGCGCGCTGCGCCCCGGCGATCGTCAGCTCCTCCATGCGACCAGCTCCTCGACGACGCGGTCGATCTCGGCCTCGGTGTTGTAGAAGTGCGGCGAGATGCGGACGAAGCCGGGCCGCCAGTCGACGATGATGCCGCGCTCGGCCAGATGGGCGACGGCGCCGGCCGGGTCGGCATCGGCGATCATGACGATGGCCGAGCGCGCGTCGGCGTCGGGGGCGACGCGCAGCCGCAGCCCCGCGGCCTGCGCGGCGGCGACGAGGCGCTCGGTGAGCACGCGGTTGCGCTCGCGGATCGCGGGTACGCCGATCTCGTCGATGACCTCCTGGCCGCCGAGCGCGAAGTGGACGCTCGGCAGCGACGGCGTGCCCAGCTCGAAGCGGCGGGCGTCGTCCTTGAACTCGAAGCGGGCGATGTCGAAGTCGAACTGGTCGCGGGCGCCGAACCAACCGGTCATGGTCGGCCGCAGCGCCTCGAGCAGCGCCTCGCGCACGTACAGATACGCGAGGCCGGGGCCACCGAGGAGCCACTTCAGCGGACCGGTCGTGAGGATGTCGACGTCGTCGCGGTGGACGTCGATCGGCACCTGCCCGGCACTCTGGTAGGCGTCGACGAGGAAGAGGGCGCCGCGCGCGTGGGCGATGTCGGCGAGCGCGCGCAGATCCTGGATCGCGCCGGTGGTGAAGAAGACGTGGCTCGTGGCCAGGATGGCGGTTCGGTCGTCGACGGCGTCGGCGAAGCGCTGCGGGTCGATGGTGGCGCCGTCGTCGCTCGGGACGCGGACGACCTCGACATCGGGGCGCACCATCCACTGGTACGCCAGGGTGGGGAAGTCCAGCTCGGCGACGACGATGCGCGGGCGCCGGCGGTAGTCGACGGCTGAGGCGACGGCGGCGAGCGCGACGGAGGTCGAGGGCTGGAGCGCGATCTCGGTCTGGGCCGCGCCGAGGAGCGCGGCGACGCGGCGGCGCAGCTCGGCGAGGCGCCCCATCCAGAGCTCGTACCAGGCGGCGGCGCCCCAGGCGCTCCACTCCTCCTGGAACGTGGCGACGCGGGCCTGCGCCCGCCGGCCGAGCGCGCCGAGCGAGCACGAGTTGAGGTACGTCGTGCGCGACAGGATCGGGAACTCGTCGCGCCAGGCTTGCCAGTTCATGGCGGGAAGGTAGCCGGCGTGGGAAGGCGGCAGCAAGCCGGGTCGCGGGCGCCGGCGCCGGAGGGTAACTTGCGGTAATGCTCTGGCTCATCCCGCTGCTCCCCTGGGGGCTGCTCGCGCTCGTGGCGCTGCTCGCGCTGCGGCGGCGGCCGCGGCTCGCGGATGCCCCCCGCGTCGAGGGGGACGATGCGCCGCTGGTGTCGATCGTGGTGCCGGCGCGCAACGAGGAGCACAACATCGGCACCTGCCTGGCGACGCTGCTGGCGTCGTGCTACCGGCGGCGCGAGATCGTCGTCGTGGACGACGGCAGCACCGACATGACGGGCGAGATCGCGCGGGCGCTGGCGGCGCGGAGCGCCGTCCCGGTGACGGTGGTCGCCGGGGAGCCGCTGCCGGACGGGTGGTTCGGCAAGCCGTGGGCGTGCGTGCAGGGGGTGCGGCGCGCGCGGGGCGAGCTGCTGCTCTTCACGGACGCGGACACGCGGCACGACGACGAGCTGCTCGGGCGGGCCGTGGGCGCGCTGCGGGCGGCGGACGCCCACCTGGTCACGGTCGTCGGCCGCCAGGCGCTCCGCACGTTCTGGGAGCGCCTGATCATGCCGCACGTGCTCACGATGATCTTCCTGCGGTACCGGGGGCTGCGCCGGATCAACCGGGCGCGCGATCCGCGGGACGTGATCGCGAACGGGCAGTTCATCCTCGTGCGCCGCGACGCCTACGAGGCGGTGGGCGGGCACGAGGCGGTGCGCGGCGAGGTCGTCGAGGACCTCCGGCTGGCGCAACGGTTCGCGGAGGCGGGGTACCGCGTCTTCGCCGCGCACGCGGAGGAGTTCCTGGAGACGCGGATGTACCGGGGGCTGGCGGAGCTGCTGGAGGGATGGTCGAAGAACCTGGCGACGGGCTCGCGCCAATCGGTGGCGCCGTGGCTGCGGCCGGCGCTCCCCTGGCTCATCGTCGCGTGGCTGGTGGTGACCTGGGTGTTGCCGCCCGCGGTGCTGGCGGGCGCGGCGTTCGCGCCGCTCGGCGCGGGGACGCTGCGCTGGGCGCTCGCCGCGACCGGGGCCTCGCTCTTCTTCTGGGCGATCATGAACTGGCGCAGCGATGCGCCGATCCGCTACGCCGTGCTGTACCCGTTCGGCGCGCTGGCGACCGCCGCGCTCTTCGTCCGGAGTGCGCTGCTCGGCGAGCGCGTCACGTGGAAGGGGCGTGCCTACGGCGGCAGGGAGGGGGAGCGCGGGGCGTAGCAATCTTGTCGCGCGGCGCGGGCGGCGGGTAAATTTCTAGCCGGCCGAGCCGGCTCCCCCCTTCGCTCCCCAAACCTGCGCCCGACCGTGGGGCTTCGCCGCCGACGGCGTTGCCGGCCATTCTGGTCCGACTTCCGGAGGTACGACGCATGTCGAGCCAACGGCGTCCGCGCCCGTACCGCGCTCAGCTCGTGGTCGGGCTGTTGCTGCTGATCCTCGTGCTCAGTGGCGTGCTGGCGTTGCAGGCGCACCGCGCGGCGCTCGCGCAACGCGCCACGGCGCGCGAAGCGCTGGCCGGCTACGCGGCCATGGCGACGAACGGGTTGTGGGTGAATGGGCAGGAGTGGATTTTC
>JADGGV010000390.1 GCA_019689775.1 Gemmatimonadota bacterium | reverse complement strand
CGGTTGGGGGGGCCGGGCGGCGGCCGACGCGGCCCGCCCGGATGCGCCCTCTGCGGCGGCGGTCGCCTAGACCTCGATCGGCCCCGCCCGCGCCGCCTTTCGGCGGTAGAGCACGCGGTCGGCGGCGGCGATCAGCTCGCGGGCGGATTCCATCTCGGGCACGTAGAAGGCGAGGCCGACGCTGGCGCCGAGGCCGGCGGGGCCGAGGAGCGGGTCCTTGCGGACGAGGGCGAGGACGCGCTCGATGTGGGTGCGGGCGCCGTCGGAGTCGGTGTCGGCGAGGATGGCGATGAACTCGTCGCCGCCGTAGCGGGCGGCGAGGTTCATGGCGCGGGTCTCGGCGGCGAGGATGGAGCCGAAGGCGCGGAGCGCCTCGTCGCCGGCCTGGTGGCCGAACGTGTCGTTGTAGGTCTTGAAGTTGTCGAGGTCGAAGATGGCGACGGCGAGGCGGCGTCCGCGCCGGGCGGCGGCGAACTCCTTCTCGAGGTGCATCTCCATGTGGCGGCGGTTCGGCAGCCCGGTGAGCGGGTCGGTGAGCGAGAGCTGGAGGATCTGCTCGTGGAGGCGGGCGTTCGTGACGGCGATGGCGGCGCGGGCGGCGATCCGCTCGAGCAGCTCGACCTCGGCGTCGCCGAAGACGAGCGGGCCGCAGTGGCGCACGAGGAGCGCGCCGACGACGTTCTCCTCGGAGGTGAGGAGCGCGGCGATGGTGGAGCCCTCGCGCAGGCGGTCGCGCAGCGGGGCGGGGAGGAGCCGGTAGTCGTCGACGCTGCGGAAGACGGTGCGCTCGCGGCGCAGCTCCTCGAGGAGACGACAGTCGACCGGGATGCGCTCGCCGACGGGGAAGATCGCGTCGCCGACGGTGAAGGCGACCTCGGCGCGGCCCTCGCGGTCGAGCCAGACGGCGGCGGCGTCGCCGCCGACGAGCTCGAGCGCGGCCATGGTGACGCGCTCGAGCACGTCGGCCAGCTTCAGCGAGGCCGTGATCGTCCGGCCGATGGCGTCGAGGCGCTCGGCCTCGAGGCGGCGCTTCTCCATCTCCTGGACGTGGAGCGCGTTCTCGAGGGAGACGGCGGCGATGCCGGCGACGAGCGCGAGGAGGTCGAGGTCGCCGGGCGCGTAGGCGTCGGCGCGGCGGCTGAGCACGGCGACGAAGCCGAGGACGCGCCCGCCGCGGACCATCGGCGCGACGAGGCCGGAGGGTGCGCCGCCGAGCTCGGGGCGGGCGCCGCGGAGCTGGCGCAGCGCGTAGTCGTTCGGATCGGCCGACGGCCGGGCCTCGCGCAGCGCGACGCTCTCGGAGCCGCGGAACGCGAGCGAGAAGTCGACAGTGGCGCCGTCCTCGGCGTAATAGACGGCGATGGCGGTGTCGATTTCGGGGTGGTAGCGCGCGACCATGAAGCCAACGACGTCGAGCGCGCGCGCGACGCGCTCATACAGCACCGGATAGAGCTGCTCCGGGCGCAAGACGCCGCTCAGCGCACGCCCAAGGTCGAGGACGAGCGAATAGCGTTCTTCCGTCGTCGAACGAGCCGGCTCTGGCATCGCCGCGGTTCGCGGGAATCGGAGGAGCGGGAGGGAGAGTACCTTCGCTCGCAAGGTAATGCGGAGGCCGCGCGCGGACAAGCGCGGCGGCAGGACTTGCGGCCCGGGGGCACGTCGCGCTATATGGTCGATGCGGTATGCATCCACCCGGGGATCGACAATGAACTACGTCATCGGCTTCATCATCTGGCTCGTCATCGGCGTCGTGCTCTCGATGGTCGTGCACCGCGGCTACCGGGCGGCGGGGACGACCGCACCGGTCGCCGTGGCGCTGGGCACGTTCGGCGCGTTCGTGGGCGGGATGCTCGCCGTGAGCCAGTACGTCTACCACGACCCGAGCCCGCTGCGGGTCGGCGGGCTGCTCGGTGCGGTCATCGGCGCGCTCTTCTTCACGTTCCTGTACCAGTACGGCGCGCGCTACCTGACCTGACGCGGCGGGCGTCGCCTCCCGCCGGACGAGGGCCCGACCCGCGCCGCGGGTGGGGCCCGTTCCTTTCTCGAGCCGCAGCCATGCGCGCCATCGTCATCACTCGCCCGGGCGGCCCCGAGGTGCTCGAGGAGCGCACCGTCGCCGATCCGGAGCCCGGCCCCGGGCAGGTCCGGGTCCGCGTGCAAGCCGCCGGCGTGAACCGCGCGGACCTGCTCCAGCGCCGCGGCGCCTACCCGGCGCCGGCCGGCTGGCCTGCCGACATCCCCGGCCTCGAGTACGCCGGCGCCGTCGACCGGACCGGTCCGGGTGCCGACCGCTGGAGTCCGGGCGACCGCGTCATGGGCCTCGTCGGCGGCGGCGCGTACGCGGAGTACGTGGTCGTCGACGAGCGCGCGGTCGTCGCCGTGCCCGAGGCGCTGAGCGCCGAGGAGGCCGCCGCCGTGCCCGAGGCGTTCGTCACCGCGCACGACGCGCTCTTCACGCAGCTCGACCTGCGCGCGGGCGAGACGCTCCTGATCCACGCCGTCGGCAGCGGCGTCGGCACCGCCGCGCTCCAGCTCGCGAAGGCCGCCGGCGCCACGGTGCTCGGCACCCAGCGCAGCGCGTGGAAGCTCGAGCGCGCGCGGACGCTCGGGCTCGACGTCGCCATCCCCGGCGGCGCGGACGACTTCGCGGACGCCGTGGTGCGCGAGACCGGCGGCCGCGGCGTGGATGCGATCCTCGACCTCGTCGGCGGCGCCTACCTCCCCGGCAACATCCGCTGCCTCGCCCCGCGCGGCCGCCTCATCGTCGTCGGGCTGGTGGCCGGCCGCCGCGCCGAGCTCGACCTCGACCGCGTCCTCACCCGCCGCCTCCACATCCTGGGCACGGTGCTGCGCTCCCGCTCCGAGGGCGAGAAGATCGAGGCGACGCGGGCGTTCGCCGACGCCGTGCTCCCGCTCCTCGAGTCCCGCGTCGTCCGCCCGATCGTCGATACCATCTACCCGATGCCCGAGGCGAGCGAGGCGCACCGGGCGATGGAGGAGAACCGGAACTTCGGGAAGCTCGTGCTGCGGTGGTAGGGCGCTGCGGCGGGGCGGCCGTATTTTCGGTTGCAGTCGCCTCTGGGCGCCCGCGTTCGCAGTCGCAGCCGCAACCGCATTCGATCCGTACCTTTGCACGGCGGCACGGCCGAGAAAAGGCCGGAATGCGAATGCGGCTGCGGAGGGGGGAACTGCCGGGCGCGGGCGCGGGAAGCGGGAACCGCCCGGCACGAGATCGAGCACGGGCACGCCTACGGGCGCGGGCGCGGGGATGGCGGCGTCCGGCCAGGCCCACGCGAGGAACGGGCACGCGTACGGGCGCGGGCGCGGGACCGGGAGCCGCCGGTCGGCGCGGTCGCGCTACCGCAGCCCCGCCGGCAGCAGCCCTTTCTCCTCCGCGTACTTCATCACGCCGCGCAGGCCGCCCTTGAAGGAGTACGCCTCGTAGCCGGCGCGCTGCATCCGCTCGGCGAGGTACGCGGTCTGGATGCCGTGGGCGCAGTAGAGGATGTAGGTGCGGTTCTTGTCGAGCCGGCCGATCGATTGGAGCAGGTCCCACTCGTCGCGGTGCGCGGCGCCGGGGAGGTGCCAGGCGCGGTACTGCGCCTCGGGGCGGCAGTCGTAGACGACGGCGCCCTCCGGGATCTCCGTGGCGAACAGGTACGGCGCGACGAGGTCCGTCGGCGTCAGCGCGCGCAGGTCCAGTACCTTGCGGGCGGCGATGGCGCGATCGAGCACCGTCAGGTCCATCAGCGACTCCTCGCGCGCGACGCGCTCGGGCGTGGCCGCGGTGACCGGATGCCCCGGCGCGATCGCGCAGTACTCCTTCACCTGCTCCGACAGCGCTGCGGTGCCGATCCGGCGCGCCTGCGCGATGATCTCGTCCTTGTCGAAGCCCAGGAGCGGCCGGAACACCGGCAGCTCCGCCGCCGGCTCGATCGCCCGCAGGTTGCGCAGCGTCTGCGAGGAGACCTGCCCGACGGCCTCGCCGGTGATCAACGCCGCCGCATCCAGCTCCAGCCCGATCCGCGAGCCGACCCGATACATCAGCCGCTTCAGCACGACCTGCCAGTAGCTGTCGCGGACCTTCGCCTTCAGCTCGCGCATCGGCTCGCCGAAGTCGACGACGTGCAGGCGCGGGCGCGTGCCGTAGCTCCAGTCGTCCGCCAGCACCTTCGACACCTGCGCGACCGCCCGCTCGTAGGCGTCGCCGCCCAGGTTGCAGAAGACGAGGTCGAGCGCGACGCCGCGCTTCATCAGCAGCCACGCCGCGACGGCCGAGTCGAACCCGCCCGAGATCAGCGCGACGGCGTGCCCCTCGACCCCCAGCGGCAG
>JADGGV010000389.1 GCA_019689775.1 Gemmatimonadota bacterium | reverse complement strand
CCGGCGGCGCCCCGGCCCCGGGGCTTCACACCCCCCCCCCCCCCCCCAAAACCCGCCGGGGGGCCGGCACCGCGCGGCACGCCGCCGACACCCCTGCCCCGGTCCCGATGACGCCGCTGCATCCGTTCGACCGACGCCGGCTCCCCGCTGCGGCTCTCGCCGCCGCGCTCGTCCTGGCCGCGTGCGCGCCCGCCGCGCCGCCCGCCGCGCCGACGCCCACGCCGCCGCAGCCGCCGGCCGCGCGCCGCGCCGCGCCCGCGCTCATCCCCGCGCCCGCGTCCGTCCGCGTCGTCCCCGCGGACACGTTCACGCTGGACACGACGGCGACGATCGTCGTCGCCTCCGCGGACGGCGAGGCCGTGCGCATCGGCCGGTTCCTGGCGGGCATCATCGGCAACACGGCGACGACCACGCCGCAGGTGCTCAGCCGGCCGAACGTCGTGCCGCCGGGCAGCATCGAGCTCGCGCTCGAGCCCACCCGCACCGACCTCGGCGACGAGGGCTACGAGCTGACCGTCGACCGGCAGCACGCCCGGATCGCCGCGGCGGCGCCGGCCGGGCTGTTCTACGGCGTGCAGACGTTCCGCCAGCTCCTGCCCGCGCGCGTCGAGTACACCGCGGCGCTGCCGCGGCCGCTCCCGGTGCCCGGCGTCCACATCGTCGACCGGCCGCGCTACCCCTGGCGCGGGGCGATGCTCGACGTCGCCCGCCACTTCCGGCCACCGGCCGACATCCGCCGCTTCATCGACCTGCTCGCGCTCTACAAGTTCAACCGCCTGCACCTCCACCTCTCCGACGACCAGGGCTGGCGCATCGAGATCCCGTCCTGGCCGAACCTCACGAAGATCGGCGGCAGCTCCCAGGTCGGCGGCCTCGGCGGCGGCTTCTACACGCGCGCCGACTACGTCGACCTCGTGCAGTACGCGCGCGACCGCTTCATCACGATCGTGCCCGAGATCGACATGCCCGGGCACACCAACGCCGCGCTCGCCTCGTACCCGGAGCTGAACTGCGACGGCGTCGCCCCGCCGCTCTACACCGGCACCCGCGTCGGCTTCAGCGCGCTCTGCCTCCAGCGCGACTCGATCACCTACCGCTTCATCGACGACGTCGTCCGCGAGATCGCCGCGCTCACCCCCGGCGAGTACTTCCACGTCGGCGGCGACGAGGTCCAGAAGCTCACCCACGACGAGTACCGCGGCTTCGTCGAGCGCGTCCAGCGCATCGTGCAGTCCCACGGCAAGCGCATGATCGGCTGGGGCGAGATCGCGCCCGCCAACCTCCCGCCCAGCGTCATCATCCAGCACTGGAAGCCCGATTCCGCCGCCGTCGCCGCCGCCCGCGGCTCGAAGATCATCCTCTCGCCGGCGAAGCGGATGTACCTCGACATGCAGTACGACTCGACCACGCCGATCGGCCTGCATTGGGCCGCCTACGTCGGCCTCAAGGACGCGTACGACTGGGAGCCCGGGAGCTACCTCGACGGCGTCCCCGAGAGCGCGATCCTCGGCCTCGAGGCGCCGCTCTGGAGCGAGACCATCGGCACCATGAGCGACGTCGAGTACCTCGCCTTCCCCCGCCTCGCCGCGATCGCCGAGAAGGCCTGGACCCCCGCCAACCGCACCGGCTGGGACGACTTCCGCGAACGACTCCGCGGCCACATCCCCCGCTGGAAGGCGCTCGGCGTGAACTACTACGACGCGCCGGAGCTGCACTGAGCCGCGGGCGCCGTCAGGCGGCGGAGCCCCGGCGCGCGCGGCGGCGCGGCTTGTAGACGCCGAGCGCGACGTTCACGAGCAGCAGCACGCTCGAGACCGCCGGGCCGACGGCGAACCGCAGCCGCGCCGCCGCCGGCACCCCCGCCGGCGTCAGCGCCGCGGCCGCGGCGTCGCCCAGGCGAGGCACGAGGACGAACAGGAGCACGCCCGCCAGCACCGTCGTGATCGCCAGCTTCGTCGTCACCCAGCCGTGCCGCAGCAGCCCCCACCGCGTCAGCGACCCCAGCAGCACGCCCGTGCCGAGCGCGAGCGCCGCGAGCGGCGCCATCACCCGCGCGCCGACCAGGGCGGCCGCCGGATAGACGCTCCGCGCATCCGCGCCGCCCGCTCAGCGCGCCCCGCGGGGCGAACAGCTCGATGAACAGCATCGTCATCGCTCCTCTCTCGCGGCGCGTGCGGCGCCCGCGCCTCAGGCTCCCGGCCTGTCGCCTCGCCGCAGCGCCTCGATCAGCTCCGGCGGGAACGCCGCGATCGCCTCGCGCTGCGCCGCGCGCCACGCCGGCAGCGCGTCCTCGACGAGCCGCCGCCCCTCGGGCAGCGTCCGCAGCCGCTGCTCGCTGGCGCGCTCCCCCCGTACGACCTCGATCCACCCCCGCCCGACCATCCGCTCCACGTTCCGGCTCAGCGTCGACTTCTCCAGCGCCAGCGCCCGCGCGATGTCCGTCGCCCGCGCGTCCCCCGCGAACGCCAGCGCCACGAGCACGTTGAGCTGCGCCGTGCTCACGCCGTGCGGCCGCAGCGCCGCGTCGTAGATGCGGGTGATCCGCCGGTTCAGCCGCCGGACGCGGAGCGCCAGGCACTCGTCGCGGATGGCGGCGGCCAGTCGTGGGAGCTCATCGTGCTCGCGCATGAGTTGTATATACAACTGACGCGGCGCGGAGGTCAAGGGCAGGGCGATGCGAACCGGAGCGTCAGGACGGCGGCGCGCGATGGCCGTGCCGACCTCACCGCCTGAAGCGATTGACGCTGCGCCCGGCGGATCCGTGCTCACCCGCCGTCGGGATCCCGGTCCCGCTGCCGGATGCACGGATCGGAACCGCGACCGGCACAGGGAACGGCGCGTCCTGGCCCGGCCTCCGCGCGAGGCCTGGCTCTGGATCTCGAGCCGGCCCCTATGCGCGCTCGGAGGGCGCGGAGGTGTGGCGGCAACGCGCCCTGCTGGGCGGGTCGCGCCGGAGCGCGGCGCGATCGAGCCCAACGGCTCTCGCGCCGGTTGCCGCGGCTGCGATCGCGCGCGACCACCGACGCGGCGGCTCACGCTACGCTCCGCCGGAGCCGTCAACGCACACCCGCCTGCGCCGGACAACACAGCCGTGCCACCGTCGCTACACCCGGAGCGTTTATTTCCGACGCAGGCGGACCTGGGTCTTCGGGCGTGCGCACCACGACGATCCTGGCTGCGCTCCCGATGGCGTGACCCCAACTCCAGGAGGACGTGGCTCAGACAGATGCCGTGTCGCCCGCCCGCTCCTGGACGTCCCTTCCGAGGGGGGCGGACGGTGTGGGAACTCGACGGCCGCGGACCGCGTCCGGTGCGCGTCGGCCCGGCGCGCGTCTCGATCGGCCGAGCTCATCTGCTGGCGTGGGCTGCTTCAATCCGCGTCCACCAGCGGCGAGTGGCCGCGCCGCACGTCGGCGGTCATGCGGCCGTCCACGTTTCGATTCACGCCCCGCGCGGCGGGCGACGGCCGGCGAGGCTCCGGTGGGAGGCGCCGGCACGTCTCAGCCGACGCCCGCGCGCGGCGGGCGACCGCTCCCCGGCGAACCGGCGGGCATCACAGGTCGCGAAGCCATGGGTAGGCCAACTCGCCGACGAAGTCCGGGCCGGCAACGGGTAGGCGCACGCCACTGAGGTAGGCGAACTCATGGCTGCGCCGATACTCCTCGACGCTGATGCCGTGCTCTTTCAGCCAGGCGCGCAGGTCGTCTGCGGAGTAGACGCCCTCGGGCATCTTCGGCATGCTCTGCATCCAGAACGCGGCGCCTTCGGGATCGTCCAGGTCGTCGTAGCTGAATGTCTCGCTCATCGTGCCCCCTCCGTGTTCCAGAACCACTCGATGATCTTACGCCTGTCCCTGCGATACATGCCGGTGAGCATTTCGTAGTCGCCGGATACGTCGATGATCCGCGCCTCGTGCTCGCCGTCCATCATGACGAATTTCTCCTCCGGCCACGAGCCGATGCCCGTCCGCGGGAACGACATGATCCGTTCCACCGGGATGCGCACGGCGATCAGCGTCGAGCCCGCCTTCGGCCGGAATCCGCCGCCGAGCGAGTCCTCACCGAGCGCGAACCCCATCGCCACGTCCACACGCGGCGTATAGGATGCCAGTGGCTGCTCGCGCCAAATCCCGATGCCGCTCTCACCTACGGGGATCGTATTCTTAATACCCCGGTTTCAACCCACGCCCGCGCGCGGCGGGCGACTCCAACAGACAAACGCCGTCCTCGCGCGAATCGTGTTTCAACCTGGCTTATTCGCGAGCGGCGTAGCGGAGGGGTAGTGGGGGCCAGATGCACCCATGGCGCATCCTTCGATGTGGCAGTACGATGCG
>JADGGV010000388.1 GCA_019689775.1 Gemmatimonadota bacterium | reverse complement strand
CTCCCCCACCCCGTCGTTCGGTTGCGGCTCCCCGCGCGCCGTGTTAGCTATAGCCCGCGCGGTCACCCGCGTCCCCCAACCAAAGTCCGAGCAGGCGACGCCGCCGGATGCCGGCACCCGGCCGCCCCGCGGAGCGCCGTCCCCGAACCGGAGGAAGCATGCGCCGATCCATCGTGTCCCGGCTCAGCCCGATGCTGGCCGCCACGCTCCTCATCCCGGCCACGGCGGCCGCGCAGGGCGCGGCGAAGCCGCAGGACCCGGCCCGGCTGGCGAGGTCGCCGAAGGTGAAGGCGGCGCTCGACTACGCGAAGGCCAACGAAGCGAAGACGATGCAGGAGCAGGTCGAGCTGTGCCAGATCCCGGCGCCGCCGTTCAAGGAGCAGGCGCGCGCGGCGGAGTTCAAGCGCCGGCTGGAGGCGCTGGGGCTCAAGAACGTGCGCATCGACGCGGTCGGCAACGTGATCGCCGAGCGGCCGGGCGCCGGTCCCGGGCCGACGGTGCTGATCGAGGGGCACCTGGACACGGTCTTCCCCGAGGGGACAGACGTGACGGTGAAGAAGGAGGGGAACCGGCTGCTCGGCCCCGGCATCGGCGACGACTGCCGCGGGCTGGCCGTCGTGCTGTCCGCCGCGCGCGCGATCCAGGCGGCGGGCGTGCAGACGCGCGGCACGATCCTCTTCGTGGGCGACGTCGGCGAGGAGGGGCTCGGCGACCTGCGCGGCACGAAGCACCTGTTCAACGAGGAGCTGAAGGGGAAGATCGACTACTTCATCTCCGTGGACGGCACGGGCCTCGGGCTGACGAAGGACGGCGTCGGCAGCAACCGCTACGAGGTCACGTTCAAGGGGCCGGGCGGGCACAGCTACGGCGCGTTCGGCATGCCGAACCCGATCCACGCGCTCGGCCGCGCCATCGCCAAGATCAGCGACTTCCAGGTGCCGAAGCAGCCGAAGGTCACCTTCAACGTCGGCGTCATCAGCGGCGGCACGTCGGTGAACTCGATCCCCTTCGAGGGGAAGATGCTGGTCGACATGCGCTCGCCCGACCCGCGGGCGCTGGCCGAGATCGACGCGAAGTTCAAGAAGGCGGTCCAGGACGCGCTCGCCGAGGAGAACGCCCGCTGGGACTCGCCGGTGAAGCTGACCGTGGAGATCAAGCCGGTCGGCGTGCGCCCCGCCGGGCAGCAACCGGCGGATGCGCCGATCGTCACGACCGGCCTGGCCGCCGCGAAGGTGCTCGGCTTCACCCCGCACGTCGGCGCCAGCAGCACCGATGCGAACGTGCCGATCGCGCTCGGGCTCCCGGGTGTGACCATCGATGGCGGCGGCAAGGGGAGCGGCGCCCACTCGCTCGGCGAGTCGTTCGAGGCGACGGAGGACTCCTACCTCGGCCCGCAGTGGGCGATCCTCTACGTGCTGAGCCTCGCGGGGGTGAAGTAGACGGAGAACGGCAATTAACCACAGAGATCACAGAGACCACGGAGGGAAGGACACGGAGAGTTGCCGGACGGCCGCGGGGGCAGCGGTGAAGCGCAGCCTCCACGTCGAACCGTGGGCGCCTCGTCGCACCCGCGCGGTCGAACGCCGGCGCCCAACAACTCCCGTCCCTTCTCAGTGCCCTCTGCGCCCTCTGTGGTTAATTAGTTGTTGCCGTCAGGCACTCAGGACCCCTCGCTACTCCCGCGCGCCGCGATCGCGAACAGCATCTTCTGGTTCGTGCCGGCGCGCCGGAGCAGCTCGACCGCCTTGACGAGCTGCTCGTCGTCGTGGTACTGCCGGCGGAGCGTGACGGCGTCGCCGAACGCGAGGCGACTGATGCGGTCGTCGAGCATGCGGTCGACGTAGGTCGTGGCGGCGTTCCAGTCCTCGGGGGAGACGTCGACGCCGGCCTTCTTGAGCCGGGCGTAGAGCTCGGCGCGCCACGCGGGCTGCACCTTGAAGTCCGGCTTGACCTGGGACTTCAGCTCCCACGCGTAGCTCGTCAGCGTCTGGTAGACCTCGCGCAGCTTCGGCGCGAGCGCCCTGGCCAGCTTCTGGTCGGCGGCCGAGAGCGTGTCCAGCTTGACCGCGACGTCGGGCGTGATGCCGCCGTCGCCGTAGAGCGTGCGGCCGGCGTCGGAGCGGAACGTCGGGCGCGGCGCCGACTTCGAGGTGTCCGCGGTGTCCACGGCGACGAGGCGGCCATTGATCAGCTTCCGCTCGCGGTGGATGCTCCGGCCGCTGGGCGTGTACCACTTCCCGGTCGTCAGCTTGAGCGCATAGCCGCCGTCGAGCGGGAAGACGCTCTGCACCAGCCCCTTGCCAAACGTGCGCGTGCCGAGCACGAGCGCGCGGTCGTGGTCCTGGAGCGCGCCGGTGACGATCTCCGTGGCCGACGCCGACAGGCTGTCGACGAGCACGACGAGCGGCGTGTGCGGCGCGATCGCGTCGGCGCGGGCCGTGTAGACGAGCGGCGCCTTGCCGCGCTCACGCTGCGTGGCGACCTCCGTGCCGCGCGGCAGGAAGATGTTCGCCACGCGGACCGCCTCGCTGACCAGGCCGCCGCCGTTGCCGCGCAGGTCGAGCACGATCCCCTTCGCGCCCTGCTGGAGCAGCGTGCGCACGGCGTCCTCGGTCTCCTGCCCCGCCGTCTCGCTGAACTGCTGGAGCGGGATGTAGCCGATGTCGTTGTCGAGCACGGTGGTGAACGGCACGGCCGGGATGTGGATCACGCGCCGCGTGAAGGTCACCGTGATCGGCTCGGCGACGCCGGGGCGCTCGAACTTCGCCGTGACCCGCGTGCCGGAGGGGCCCTTGAGGTTCGACGTCACCTTCGTGAGCGACCAGCCGGCCGTGGACTGGCCGTCCAGCTCGACGATCTTGTCGCCCTCCTGGATGCCGCTCTCCGCCGCCGGCGTGTTCGGGAACACCTTGTTGACGACGGCCCAGCCGTTCTGGTCCTCGATCAGCATGCCCACGCCCGCGTAGCGCCCCTCGGCGGCGATCGCGAACTCCTTGAGCTGCTCGGGATCGTAGAGGTCGGCGTAGGGGTCCTGTAGCTCCTCGACCAGACCGCGCGCGGCCTTGTCGTACATCACCGACGTGTCCAGGCTGTCGACGAAGCGGTCCGAGACGAGCGTGAACACCTGGTTGAAGAGGCGCGGCCCGGCCTCCTGCTGCACGGTCGGGATGATGAACCCCCCGGCGACGAACGTCGCGACGAGTGCGGCGCCGAGGCCGAGCTTTCCGGTAAGGCGCATGTGGACTTCCGCGGGTGTGGGTGAACGACCTGCCGATCGTCGTGGGTCGCGCCGAAGCGTCCGTGTCTGTGAAGCTAGTACGCCGACCCCCGGGCTGCGTTCCCGCCCGGCCGGCGGCTCACCGCACGGGCGCCAGCGCCGGCGCGCGCACCGCCGGCGGTAGCAGCGCGAGCAGCTCGTCGCTCCGCAGCAGCGGCGGCGGCGCCGCGGCCGTGCTCGTGTAGAACGCCGAGGACGACGTGGTGCGCAGCGAGCCGTGCGTCCCGGTCACGTGCACGAAGCGCGTCGCCGCGGCGCTGCCGAAATGGTAGCCGGGCGCGAGGCTGACGAGCACGGCGGCCGGGTTGCGCACCGCGCCGCGCATGCCCAGCACGATGCGACGCAGCCCGTCCAGGTACGGGGTGCCCGCGGTCTCGCGCAGCCACGCCGAATCGGCCGCGAAGCCGGCGGCGTCCACCGCGCCGCGGGCGCGCAGCCGCGCCAGCGCCGGCGCCAGGCCGAGCGGATCGCCCGACCCGGGCGTGTAGCGGAAGCGCGCCAGCGCCGCGTCCGCCTCGATCACGGCGTCGCCGGCGGGACCGGCGACGTGGATCCGGCCGGCGTCGCCCTCGTACAGCACCAGCTCGACGCCCTCGACCCGCGCGAGCGCCGCCGCCAGCCTCGGCGCCGCCGCGGGATCGGCGTAGACGGCCGCGCTCCCGACCAGCCCGAAGCGCGGCACGACGACGTCCGCCGGGCCCCGCAGGTGCGAGGTGGGATGGAAGCCCGCCGCCTCCAGCGCCCGGAGCAGCTCCACCGGCCGCGTCGGCACGAGATCGTTGCCGTGGTCGGAGAACATGTCGATGCGCACGCCCGGGTAGCGCTCGCGCAGCTCGTCCACCATCGCCTCGACGCCGAGCACCACCTCCACGAGCGCCTCCCGCCCGCCCCGGTGCGCCACGGCATCCGTCGATACCAGGTAGGCGACGACGGCGCTGTCCACCTCCCCGCGCGCCACGATCCCGCGCCGCAGCTCCGCCAGCTCCTGCTTCGCGAACGGCCCCGGCAACAGGTACGCGAGCGACGTGACCACGCTGCTCCCCTCCACCTCGACGTGCCGGTGGAAGCC
>JADGGV010000387.1 GCA_019689775.1 Gemmatimonadota bacterium | reverse complement strand
AGGCGGGGGCGCCGGAGCTGGCGGCGGCGCTGGACGCCGTGGCGACGCCGCGGGGGGATGGGCTGGCGTAGTCTGCCGCCGCCCCGTACGATAAACGGGCTAGAGGGTGTCCGGGCTGCGTCGCCCGCGGTGGCCGGCCCGAGCGCCGAACGTAGGCAGCGTTCACCGCGCCGCCCGGGAGCGGCGCGAGACCTGGCAGGAGACGACCGCTTCATGCACGCACCGACTCAGGACGCTCCGTCGACACTGGAGAACTCCGACGAGGAGAATCCGTTCGAAGCGATGATGCAGCGCTTCGACATGGCCGCTGAGCTGCTCCACCTCGACCCCAACCTCTACAAGATCCTCCGCCATCCCGAGAAGCAGATCACCGTGTCGATCCCCGTGATGATGGACAACGGGGATCTCGAGGTGTTCACCGGGTATCGCGTGTTGTACAACACGTCGCGTGGGCCGGCGAAGGGCGGAATCCGCTACGACCTCCAGGTGACGCTGGACGAGGTCACGGCGCTGGCGGCGTGGATGACGTGGAAGTGCGCGGTGGTAGACATTCCGTTCGGCGGCGCGAAGGGCGGCGTCATCTGCGATCCGTTCAAGCTGTCGAAGGGCGAGCTCGAGCGGCTGACGCGGCGCTACACCGCGAGCATCATCGAGACGCTGGGGCCGGAATCGGACGTGCCGGCGCCGGACGTGAACACGAACGAGCAAGTGATGGCGTGGATCATGGACACGTACTCCATGCACCACCGCCACACGACGACGGCGGTCGTGACGGGAAAGCCGATCGCCATCGGCGGCTCGCGGGGGCGGCGGGAGGCGACGGGGCGGGGCGTGATGATCTCGGTGCGTGAGGCGCTGCGGGAGCTGGGGATGCCGCTGCACGGAACCCGTGTCGCGGTGCAAGGGTTCGGCAACGTCGGTAGCGTGGCGGCGCGGCTCCTGGAGCGCGAGGGGCTGACGGTCGTCGCGATCAGCGACAAGACGGGCGGCGTCTACAACCCGCACGGGATCTACATCGACGAGGCGCTGGGTTGGGTGGCCGAGCACCGCTTCCTGGAGGGCTTCCCGGGCGGCGAGCCGATCACGAACGAGGAGCTCCTGGAGCTGGACGTGGACGTGCTGGTGCCCGCGGCGCTGGAGAACGTGATCACGCGGAAGAACGCCGGGAACATCCGGGCGCGGGTGATCGCGGAGGGCGCGAACGGGCCGACGACGGCCGGCGCGGATGCGATCCTGGAGGAGAACGGCGTCTTCGTCGTGCCGGACATCCTGGCGAACGCCGGCGGCGTCACGGTGAGCTACTTCGAGTGGGTGCAGAACCGCGAGGGGTACTACTGGACGGAAGAGGTGGTGAACCAGCGGCTGCACGACGTGATGATCCGGTCGTTCGCGGACGTGCTCCAGTACGCGAAGACGCATGGCGTGAACATGCGGACGGCGGCGTACATGCTGTCGATCGACCGCGTGGCGGCGGTGCACCGTCTGCGCGGGGTCTACGCGTAGGGGCGGCCGTTGCGGCTTTGGGTCGGGGTGGTAGGCCGGCCCGGCGCGCTGTTCGCCGGAGCGATCGCGGAGTACGAGCGCCGGGCCGGCCGCTACTGGGGACTGGACATCGTCGAGGTGCGAGAGGCGAAGGCGCACAAGGGCGTGCCGGTGGCGGAGGTGCGGGCGGCGGAATCGCGGCGGCTGCTGGAGCGGGTTCCGCCGGGCTACGAGATCGTGGCCCTGACGCGGGAGGGCGAGGCGTGGAGTTCCGGCGCGCTCGCGAAGCACCTCCAGGAGGTTGCCTTGCGGGGTGGGGCGGGGGTGGCGTTCCTGATCGGCGGTGCGTACGGGCTCGACGAGGCTGCTCGGCGTCGGGCCCGTCACTGTTTGTCGTTGTCGTCGTTCACGCTGCCGCACGAGCTGGCGCGGCTCGTCCTGGCGGAGCAGCTCTACCGCGCCGGGACGATCGTGCGGGGCGAACCCTATCACAAGGCGGCCGAATGAGGCCGCCTTTCGTTCACGGGCTCCGGGGAGGTGGCTCCTGAATCTCGAGATCCTGACGGCGCCGGTGCGTGGCCCCCGTCTGGTGCAGGACTATCACGCCGGTGCGCCGGAGCTGGCGCCGTTCTTCAGCGGCTGGCCGTGGGATCCGGAGGCGTACCGGCGCAAGGCCCGGGAGGTGGCCGGGCGCTTCGATAGCGCGGCACGGCGGCGGGCGGCGGCGGTGATGCGGCCGACCAGCGGGGGGGCGGCAGCGAAGCTGGAGGCGGTGGTGCGCGAGGGCGGCTACTTCGTGACCACGGGGCAGCAGGCCGGGCTGCTCACGGGGCCGCTGTACACGATCTACAAGGCGCTCTCGGCCGTGCGGTTGGCGCGGGCGCTCGAGCCGGTGCTGGAGAAGCCGGTCGCGCCGGTGTTCTGGGTGGCCTCGAGCGACCACGACTGGAACGAGGTCAACCACATCCGGGTGCTCGACGTCGAGAACCGGCTGCACCGGCTGGAGCTGGTCGAGGCGCCGGACGCGGTCCCCGTCTCGATGGCGCGGCACCCCGTGGGCCCGGGGATCGCCGACGTGCTGCGCCGGCTCACGGAGCTGCTCCCGCCGAGCGAGTTCGTGGAGCCGCTGCTGGCCCGGATCCGGGAGGCGTACCGCCCGGAGCGCACGATGGCGGAGGCGTACGCGGACCTGCTCGGCGAGCTGCTGGGGCCGTTCGATGTCCTGTTGGTCGATCCGTCGCACGCGGAGGTGGCGGCGCTGGCGGCGCCGCTGCTGCGGGCGGAGATCCAGAACGCGGCCGAGCACGAGCGGCGGCTGGAGCGACAGACGGCTCGCCTCGTGGCGGCCGGCTACCACGGGCAGGTGGGGGTAGGCGACGGGGCGGTGAACGTCGCGTACGAGGATAAGGAGGGGCGCCAGCGGCTGGTGCGCGACGGGGACTCGTTCGTGCTACGGCGGACGAAGCGGCGCCTGACGGAGGACGAGCTGCTCGCGCGGCTGGAGACCACGCCGGAGCGCTTCTCGGCGACGGTGCTGCTCCGCCCGGTCGTGGAGAGCGCGCTCTTCCCGACGGTGGCGTACGTGGCAGGCCCGTCGGAGCTGTGCTACTTCGCGCAGATGGGGTGCCTGTTCAAGGCGCACGCCATCGAGATGCCGTTGGTCTTCCCGCGCTTCAGCGTCACGCTGGTCGAGCGGAAGGTCCGCAAGGTGATGGACAAGTTCGGGCTCTCGGTGGAGGACTTCCGCCAGCCGGCTCGGGAGCTGGCCGCGCGCATCGTGCGGGACGAGCTGCCGGCGGAGGTGGATGCGACGGTGAGCGCGCTGCGGCGTCAACTCGACGAAGGCTACGCGGCGCTCGTGGCCGCGACGAAGTCGATCGATCCGACGCTGAAGGGCCCATTGACCGCGGCGAAGAACACGAGCCACGTTGCGCTCCGCGAGGCGGAGAAGAAGATCCTGGCGCGCCTCAAGGACCAGCGGGCGACGACGGTGGAGCAGCTCGAGAAGGCGGCGGCGAACCTCGCGCCGGAGGGGGCGCCGCAGGAGCGCGTCCTCAACCCGGTACAGTACCTGGCCCGCTACGGGCCGGAGCTGCTGTCGGCGGTGGCGGAGGCGCTCCGGGTGGAGCTGGGCGCGGCCGCGCCGGCGTGGCGCGGCGTGGAGTGCGGCGTCTAGCGAGGGCGCCGCACCTGTTCCGCGGCCCGGGGCCTGCGTAACTTCGTCGCATGTCGATGCTCTTCCTGATCATCCTCGTGGCGTTGATGATCCCGCTGATCGCGGTGGTCCTCGACTCGCAGCTCGGGCGGGCGCTGGCGGGGCGGATCGAGCGCGGGACGCTTCGCGGCGAGCGGGCGGACGATACGCTCGCGCCGCGCGTCGCGACGCTGGAGGCGGAGCTCGACCGTCTCTCCCAGCAGGTGCAGCGGCTGGAGGAGGAGAGCGAGTTCCTGCACCGGCTGCTCGAGTCCCGGGAGCGTCCGCCCGAGCTTCCGCCGGGTGAGCAGACGGGTTGAGCACGCGCCGTCCGATCTCCCAGCCCGCTGAGCCACCGGCGGTGGACGCGCCCCCACCGACCCCCGACGCTACTCCGGAGCCGCCGCCGGACCGCTCGGCGCCATCGCGCCCGGGCGCGGGCCGCTTCGCCCGCCTGGTCGCCGCGGGGATTTTCCTGAGCCGCATCTCGGGGCTGCTGCGGGAAGCGTTCTTCGCGCACTACTTCGGCAACACGCTCTTCTCGGACGCCTTCCGCGCCGCGCTGCGCATTCCGAACATCCTCCAGAACCTGCTCGGGGAAGGGACGCTGAGCGCGTCCTTCATCCCGGTGTACGCGGAGCTGCTGGAGCAGGGGAAGCGCGAGGAGGCGGGGCGGGT
>JADGGV010000386.1 GCA_019689775.1 Gemmatimonadota bacterium | reverse complement strand
GGTTTTCACCCCCGCCCGAAGTTCCCGCGCGCCTCGGTGCCCGCGGGCGCCCCCGCGCGGACCACGCGCATGCGGGTTGCGTGATCCGCACGGAATTCCCAAGCTTCACGCGACGGGGGGCATCGTGGCATTGGCCAGGGGGTGAGGCGATGTCGGTCCGACTGAAGGTGAACGGGAAGCCGGTGAGCGTGGACGTGGCGCCGGACACGCCGCTCCTGTGGGTGCTGCGCGACGTGCTCGACCTGGTGGGCACGAAGTACGGCTGCGGCATCGGGCAGTGCGGTGCGTGCACGGTGCACCTGAACGGCAACCCCGTGCGCTCGTGCTCGCTCCCGGTGGGCGCGGCGGCGGGGGCGGAGGTCACGACGATCGAGGGGCTGTCGCCCGACGGCTCCCACCCGGTGCAGCGGGCCTGGCAGGAGCTCGACGTGCCGCAGTGCGGCTACTGCCAGGCCGGTCAGATCATGTCGGCGGCGGCGCTGTTGGCGCGCACGCCGAAGCCTACCGATGCGGACATCGACGCCGCGATGAGCGGCAATCTCTGCCGCTGCGCCACCTATTTGCGCATCCGCGAGGCCATCCATCGGGCCTCGGAGCTCGCTCGGAGCAAGTCCGCGTGACCGGCCCCGCCGCCCGGCCGTGACGGCGGGCGGCCCGACGACCAGGAGGCACCGTGGAAACCAAGCTCGTCAGCCGCCGTTCCTTCCTCCGGGTGACCGCCGTGGCCGGCGGCGGCATGCTGCTCGGCTTGTATGCGGGACCCGCCGTCGACGTCGCGGACGCGGAGGGCGCCGCGACCGGGCTCGCGCCCGAGGCGGTTTCGCTGAACGCGTTCATCCGGATCGCGCCGGACGGCGTCGTGACCATCGTCGCCAAGAACCCGGAGATCGGCCAGGGCGTCAAGACGATGCTGCCGATGCTGATCGCCGAGGAGCTGGAGGTCGACTGGAAGGACGTGCGCGTCGAGCAGGCGGACAGCGATCCGGCCCGCTACGGCCGGCAGTTCGCCGGCGGGAGCACGGCGACGCCGAGCAACTGGGAGGAGCTGCGGCGCGTCGGGGCGGCCGGCCGGGAGATGCTGATCGCCGCGGCGGCGCAACTCTGGGGCGTGAGCCCGTCGGAGTGTTCCGCCGTCTCGGGGCGGGTGCACCATCGCCCGACCGGGCGGGTGCTCGGCTACGGCGAGCTGGCCGCGCGCGCCGCGACGCTGCCGCCCCCCGAGCTCGAGACGGTCCGACTCAAGGACCCGAAGGACTTCCGCATCATCGGCACGCCGGTTCCGGGTGTGGACAACCCCGCGATCGTGCGCGGCGAGCCGCTCTTCGGCATCGACGTCAAGGTGCCGGGGATGCTGTATGCGGTCTTCGAGAAGTGCCCGGTCTTCGGCGGGAAGGTGGCGAGCGCGAACGTCGACGAGGTGAAGGCGCTGCCGGGCGTGCGCCACGCGTTCGTCGTCGAGGGCGGCACGGAGGCGAACGGCCTCGTCGGCGGCGTCGCCATCGTCGCCGACACGTGGTGGGCGGCGCAGCGGGCGCGCAAGAAGCTGGTCGTGCGCTGGGCCGAGGGGCCGACGGCCGCGCAGGGCAGCATCGGCTTCGCGCAGCGGGCCGAGCAGCTCGCTCGAGGCCCGGCCGCGCGGACGCTCCGCCGCGACGGCGACCCCGACGCCGCGCTGGCCGGCGCGGCGAAGGTCGTCGAGGCGACGTACACCTACCCGTTCCTCGCGCACGCGCCGATGGAGCCGCAGAACTGCACCGCGCGCTTCCACGACGGCAAGCTCGAGCTGTGGGCGCCGACGCAGAACCCGGAGTCCGGCCGCGCGCTGGTGGCGAAGACGCTCGGCATGCCCGAGCGCGACATCGTCGTCCACATGACGCGCAGCGGCGGCGGCTTCGGCCGGCGCCTGATGACGGACTACATGGTCGAGGCGGCGTGGATCGCGAAGGTGGTCGGCGCGCCGGTGAAGCTGCTGTGGGCGCGCGAGGACGACATTCGGCACGACTTCTACCGCCCGGCGGGGTTCCACTTCCTGAAGGGCGGCGTGGACGCGGCCGGCCGGCTCGTCGCGCTGAAGGACCACTTCGTCTCCTTCGGCGAGGGCGAGCGCTTCGCCCCCAGCGCGAACATGGAGGGGACCGAGTTCCCGGCCCGCTTCATCGAGAACATCGCGCTCGAGACGTCGCTCATGCCGCTCGGCGTGCCGACCGGCCCGCTGCGCGCGCCACGTAGCAACGCGCTCGCGTTCGCGATGCAGTCGTTCCTCGACGAGCTCGCGCACGCCGCCGGCGTGGACCCCCTGCGCTTCCGCCTCGACCTGCTGGCGAACCCGCAGGAGGGCGCGCTGTTCGGCGCCGAGCGCATGCGCGGCGTGCTGGAGCTCGTCGCCGAGATGTCGGAGTGGGGGAAGCGCCGCCTGCCGGCGGGGCGCGGGATGGGCGTCGCGTTCTACTTCAGCCACCGCGGCTACTTCGCCGAGGTGGCCGACGTCACCGTCCGGGCGAACGCGCTGAAGGTCAACAAGATCTGGGTCGCCGGCGACATCGGCAGCCAGATCATCAACCCGAGCAACGCCGTAAACCAGGTGCAGGGCGCGGTCCTCGACGGGCTCGGCGCGACGATGGCGCAGGAGATCACGATCGAGCGCGGCCGCGTCGCGCAAAGCAACTTCCACGACTTCCCGCTGCTGCGGCTGCGGCACGCGCCGCCCGTGGAGGTCTCGTTCCGCAAGACGGACTACCCGCCCACCGGGCTCGGCGAGCCCGCGCTGCCGCCGGTCGCGCCGGCCGTCTGCAACGCGATCTTCGCCGCCACCGGGAAGCGGATTCGCTCGCTGCCGCTGTCGAAGCACGGCCTGCGCTGGGCGTAGTCGGCGGGCGGGCCGCGGCAAGGAGCCTCCATGGCGACACTGCCGTTGCGTTCCATCCTGGTGGCAACCGACCTCACGGACGTCTCCGACCCCGTCGTCGCCGCCGCGGCCGCGCTCGCGAGGTGGACGGGCGCCGAGCTGCACGTGGCGCACGCCATCGAGCTCGGTGCGGCGCCGTACACGCCCGCGCCGGGTGAGGCCGCGACGTTCTTCGGCCCGATCCACGCCGCCCAGCGGGCGCTCGAGGCGCAGCTCCAGCGGGTGCTCCCGCCCGGGCAGGCCGTCGCCAGCCGACACACCGAGATCGCCTCCGCGCACCGCGCGATCCTCGGCTGGGCCGAGGCCGTCGGCGCCGACGTCGTCGTGCTCGGGCTGCATCGCCGCCGCGCGGCGCTCGACCAGGCCCTCGGCACGACGGCCGACCGTGTCGTCCGGCGCTGCCCGGTCCCCTGCCTCCTCGTCCGCGGCACGTTCGCGCTCCCGCTCGAGCGCGTCCTCGCCCCCGTCGACTTCTCGCCCGAGGCGCGCGGCAGCCTGCGTCTTGCCGCGACATGGGCGCTCGGCCTCGCGCCCGAGGGCCGGCCGGCGCCCGTCGAGGTGCTCCACGTCGTCGCCAGCGCGCTCAACGGCCCCGCCTTCGACCTCTCGATCGTGAGCGACGAGCTGCACCACGAGGTGGAGCGCGCGCTCCGCCGCATGGGCGTCGGCGCCGTGCCGATCGACGAGTCCGTCGTGCGCGGCACCCCGGCCGACGAGATCGTCCAGCGGGCCGGTGGCCGGCCGGGCACGCTCGTCGTCCTCGCCACCCGCGGCTACGGCGCGGTCGAGCGCCTGCTCCTGGGGAGCGTCGCCTCGGCCGTCGCGCGGCGCGCCGCCTGCCCGGTGCTGCTCGTGCCGGGCGCGACGGCGCGGGGCCGCACCCGGGTGCGGCGGCCGCCGGAGGCCGTTCCCGAGCCGACCGCGGACCCGCCGGCGGGCTGACGGGCCAGCCCGCGCAGCGGCACGCCGCGTGCGCACCGCCGCCGACGGTACGTTCCGTCCGACCATCGACGCGAGGCGGCCGCCCCGCGCGAGCGAACCCGGACGCGCACCGAAGGAGGCAGCGATGGCCAACACCAGGCGGCTCCCACGCGACCGCTGGACCGAGTACTTCGCCGCGTTCTCGAAGAAGTTCCTGCGCGACAAGGAGCCCGAGACCGCGACCGTGCGCCTGCTCTCCGACGCGATCGGCGACCAGGCCGCGTTCCGCGACCGGCGCGTCATCGGGATCACCTACGACCATAAGGACAACGTGCTCGACGTCGCCCTCGACGGCGTCGACCACGTCATCTACCACCCGCAGGAGATCCGCGTCGCCGAGGAGGACGACGGCTTCATCAGCCGGATCGATCTCGTGCGCGACGACGGCGAGCCCGAGACCGTCCGCCTCAAGGCCAGCCCGCGGCGCTGATCCATTCCGCCCCGCCCGGGGCGGGGGCGTCGTCGCCGCCCCGGGCGGGGGCCC
>JADGGV010000385.1 GCA_019689775.1 Gemmatimonadota bacterium | reverse complement strand
CCAACCCGTCCGCGGGCCGCCCGCCCGGCGCGCCCGCCTCCTGCCCCGCCTCGCCTCCCTCACCTCAACCACCCCACTCGCCGCCGCCCCCCACGCTCGCCTACGCTCTCGCTCCCTCTCGAGCGCAGCCCCTACAGCAGCGCCTTCCGTATCGCCGCCTCCAGCTCCTGGTCCTCCCCCACGCCGGTGTAGACGACCTTCCCGTGCCGATCGAGCACCACGACGAACGACGTCGCCGGCACGTCGTACGCGTCGGCGGCGGCGCCGCTCCGGTCGTAGTAGTGCTCGCCCGGCGTGTGGTGCGCGGCGACGTGGCGCTTGACGCGCTCGCGCGACTCGTTGACCGACACGGCGACGGCGACGACGCGCACCTGCTTGCCGTACTTCGCCTGCGCGGCGCGGACGCGAGGCTCGAGGGCGCGGCAGACGGGGCACCAGACGGCCCAGAACTCGATGAGCGTCGGCCCCTTCGCGGTCACGCTGGCGAGGTCGACGGGCTGGCCGTCGAGCGTCTCGACGAGCGCGCTCGGCGCGGGCCGGCCGACCTCGATGCCGACGCCCTGCGCCCGGGCGGTGCGCGGCGCGGCGAGGGTGAGGGCGAGGAGCGCGAGGGCGAGCGGGAGCGTCGCCCGATGGAGCAGCGTCATATCAGCGTCTGTCCGGCGTTCACGAGGTAGTATTCGGCGGCGGCGAGCATAAGCAGCGCGAAGAGGCGCTTCACCCACACGAGCCACGGCCCGGAGCGCGGCAGCCGGGCCGCGAAGCCGGAGGAGAGCCCGACGCCGACGAGCAGCGCGCTCATCCCCAGCGAGAACACGAACAGGTAGACGAAGCCGAGGACCGGCCGGCGCGTCGTCGCCACCCAGGTCAGCACGGCGGCCATGACGGGGGCGGAGCACGGCGCGGCGACGAGTCCGGACATCGCGCCCATGACGAGCGCGCCGGAGATGCGCCCGGCCTCGCCGGCGCCCGCCGCGCGCTGGAGCAGCGGCGCGGGCACGCGGACCGGCACCACCTCGAGCATGGCGAGCGCCGCGACGATGAGCACGTTCCCCATGAGGAGCAGCGCCCAGGGGTTGGTGCTGACGGCGCCGAAGAGCGTGCCCGTCGTCGCGGCGGCGAGCCCGAGCGCCGAGTAGACGGCGGCCATCCCGACGACGTAGGCGGCCGTTGCGGCGACGGGCGTCCAGCGCCGCACCGGCTCGCCGCGCGCGGTCCGCGCCGCCGCCGCCCCGCCCACGACCGCGGCCGTGATCGGGATCATCGGGTAGATGCACGGCGTCAGGCTGGTCAGCACGCCGCCCAGGAAGACGAGCGGGAGCGCCGTCGCGGGGTGGTTCGACAGCGCGGCCGGCAGCCCGGCGTTCTCCACGATCAGCGCAGCGTCCATCGATCCGGCGGAAGGGGTCTGGCGTGGCGCCTCGGCGCCCGGCGTCCAGCAGTGGAACCGACGAACGCGGGGCCGGGTTCCGGCCCGGCTCCCGGCGCCGCCGGTGGGACCGGCCCCGCCCCCGCCTACCGCCCGCGGTACACCACCCGCCAGATCCGGCCGCCGGCGTCGTCGGTGATGAAGAGCGCCCCGTCCGGCGCGACCGCGACCCCGGCCGGCCGGTGCTTCGCCGACGCCGGCTGCGGGCTCGACGTGCCGGCGAAGCCGGTCGCGAAGTCCTCGTACGTCCCCGTCGGCTGGCCGCCGGAGAACGGCACGAACACGACGCGGTAGCCCGCCTGCGGCTCCGGCGCGCGGTTCCACGAGCCGTGGAACGCGATGAACGCGCCGCCGCGGTAGTGCGCCGGGTACTGCGTCCCGGTGTAGAACGCGAGCGCCATCGGCGCCCAGTGGCCGGGGAACGCGACGGCCGGCGCCTTCTTCTGCGCGCAGCGCCCGACCTCCTTGCCGTCGCCGCCGTACTCGGGCGCGAGCACGAGCTTGCGCTGCGTCTGGTCGTAGTAGCAGTACGGCCAGCCGAAGTCGTCGCCCTCGTTCACCTGCACCAGCTCCTCGGCGGGCAGCTCGGCGCCCTGCGTCGCGTCGAAGTACCTGCCCCAGTTCTGGAAGAGCTGGTCGCGGCCGTGCTGCGTCGCCCAGATGCGGCCGTCGGCCGGGTTCATGGCGAGGCCCATGGCGTTGCGGATGCCGGTCGCGAAGCGCACCCCCGTCGCCTGCGTCTGGTTCGGCTTCGTCGGATCGAAGCGCCAGATGCCGGCGCGCGTCTCCAGCTCGCTGCACGGGTCGATCCCCGGCGAGCCGTCGGTCCGGTCGCGCTGCTGGCACGAGTTCGTCCTCGAGCCCACGTTCACGAGCATTGCGCCGTCCCGCGTGAACGCGATGTTGCGCGCGCCGTGGCCGCGCGTGGGCAGATCGCGCACGATCGTGTCCGGCCTCCCCGCCGGCTCGAGGCTCCCGGCCCGCAGCGGGTAGCGCACGATCGCGGTCATTGCGTCGGCGTACAGCGCGTCGTCGTGCACGGCGACGCCGGTGCCGCCGAGCGAGCCGAAGTCGGCCCGCCGGTCCGCGTGGCCGTCGTGGTCCGTGTCCTCGAGCGCCAGGATCCCGCCCCGCCCGGTCTCGCCCTGCTCCGGCCCGGGCGCGCCCTTCAGCAACGCGACGTAGACGACGCCGTTCGGCGCCACCGTCACGTGCCGCGCCGCGCCGACGTTGTCCGCGAAGACCGTGGCGCAGAAGCCGGCCGGCAGCGTGAGCCCGCCGTTGTCCGGGTCGCACGCGGGCGGCGTCGCCTCCGCCGCCGGTGCGCGCGCCCCGCTCGTGTCGGCCGGAGTCTTCGCCAGCGCGTTCCCGTCGCCGCCGCCGCACGCCGTCACGCCGGCCAGCGCCAGCACTCCCCACACCGGTGCCCTCATGGCCATTCCCTCTCTCCTCGTGCGATGTGAGTTCCCGGGCCGCACGCCCGCCTGCCAGAACCGCGCCCTGCCGGCTGGCGCGCCACTTGCGCCCGCCGCCGACCGGAGGGACGCATGGGAGCACGCCGTCGGCCGCTCGCCGAGCACCTGATCCTCGTCTCCATCGACGGCCTGCGCCCTGCGCACTACCTCGAGGCGACGTCGCCCGCGCCCGCGCTCCGCCAGCTCTTCCTCCAGGGCGCGCACGCCGCCGCCGTGCGCAGCGTCTTCCCCTCGCTCACCTATCCGGCGCACACCACGCTCGTCACCGGCGCGCTCCCCGCCCGCCACGGCATCGTCGAGGACCGCGCCCTCGAGGCGATCGAGAACCCGCCCTGGCTGAGCGACGCGGCGCTGATCCGCGTCCCCACGCTCTGGGACGCCGTCCGCGCCCGCGGCGGCACGACCGCCGCCGTCGGTTGGCCCGTCAGCGTCGGCGCCGCGATCGACTGGAACATCCCCGACGTCTGGCCGGGCGCCGAGGAGCGCTTCATCGACGCCGTCCGCGCCGCCGCCACGCCGCCCGGCCTCCTCGACGAGATCGAGCGCGAGGCCACCGGCCGGCTGAGCGCCGGAAATTATAGCAACCGGCTCCTCTCCCACGACATCCGCGTGGCGACGATGGCCGCCTGGCTCTTCGAGCGCCACCGCCCCACGCTCCTCCTCGTCCACACCCAGGCCGTGGTGCAGGTGCCGCAGGAGCCCGACTGGCGCAACCCCCGGCGCGCGCGCGCCGTCGCCGCCTCCGACCAGGTCGTCAGCATGCTCCTCGAGCGCGTCGAGCGCGCCGGCGCCTGGGACCGCACCGCCGTCGTCGTCACCGGCGACCACGGCATGCTCGAGGTGCACACCCAGATCCGCCCGAACATCTGGCTGGTCGACGCCGGCCTGCGCCCGCCCCGCCTCGGCGACGGTCCGTGGGCGGCGACGTTCCACGCCATCGGCGGCGCCGCGCTCCTCCGCGTCCGCGATCCCGACGGCGACGCCGCGGACGCCGTGCGCCGCGCGCTCGAGGCGCTCCCCGCCCCGCTGCGAGCCACGTTCCGCATCGTCGAGCGCGACGAGCTCGACGCGCTCGGCAGCGACCCCGTCGCGCCGTTCGCGCTCGCCGCCGCGCCCGGCTTCGTCCTCGACTCCCGCACCGACGGCCCCGTGCTCCGCCCGAACCCCGGCATGAGCCACGGCCACCACCCCGCGCTCCCCGAGATGCACACCGGCTTCGTCGCCGCCGGCGCCGGGATCCGTCCCGGCGCCGTCGCGCCGCTCCTCCCGCTCACCGCCGTCGCCGCGCTCGTGGCCGCGCTGCTCGACCTCGACTTCGACGCGCCGGACGGGATGCTCTACCCGGGGCTGCTCGCCGGGTGAGCGCCGGGCCGTGATGGCCGGGCCGGCACGCGAATGCGGATGCGACTGCGACTGCGGCGGTGGGGGCGGCGGCGGTGGCGGGGCTCCGGCGGGTGCCGTTATGATGCGACCACACGCACGAC
>JADGGV010000384.1 GCA_019689775.1 Gemmatimonadota bacterium | reverse complement strand
GGGCCGAACGGGGGAGTCGACGAGCGGACGAGCGGGGGCCATCCCGTGTTCGCCCACTCCCCCGCTCTCCCGCTCCGCGTCCACGCGGCCGGCACGCGCCGCGCCCCGGGCGGCTCACCGGATCGGTTGTCGGTGCTGAACGCCGGGCGTGCGCCGCCGCCGCGAACGCGGCGGGACCGAGCAGCCGGCAAGAGGCTTGACGGCGGAGTATGCGGACGCGCGCGAGCGGCCGTCAAGCTGGATGGAACGAGGAGATCGGCGCCGCCCCCGGCTTACCCCGCCGGCGCCACGCCGACCGGCGCCTCCGCGGGCGACGTCGCGGCCGACGCGCGGCCGCCGTAGATCGCATCCACGATCCGCGCGACCACGAGGCTCTCCTCGGCCCGCGCGTCGTACGCCGCCGACCGCGCCAGCCGGCGCGCCCACGCCACGATGCCGCGGCCGAGCCAGTCGCGCGACTCGCGTGCGACGACCTGCGTCTCCCGCCCGCGGAAGCGCGCCCGCTCGAAGTCGTAGAAGCTGCCGTCCACGTTGCGGAACTCCGCTCCCCCGGCGGTGCCGTAGACGGTCGTGCGGATCACGCAGTCCCGCCCGGCGTGCGCGTGCCAGCTCACGGCGAGGCTCGCCGTCGCACCGCCGTCCAGCTCCACGCGGGCGGTGGCGAAGTCGTCGATCCCCACGCCCGCGAGCGGCGCGCCGGCGCGATAGGCGCGGCCGTGCACCGCGCGCACCTCGGGGTGCCCGAGCACCCACAGCGCGAGGTCGGCGACGTGCACGCCCAGGTCGATGAGCGCGCCGCCGCCCGCGACCGCGACGTCGTGGCACCACGCCTTGTCCGGACCGTACGCGTTGTGGAAGACGCTCTCGACCGCGAACACCCGCCCCAGCTCGCCGCTCCGCGCCAGCCGGTGCAACTCGCGCATCCCGTCGGTGAAGCGGTACGAGTAGTCCACGCCCAGCAACCGGTCGGCGCGCCCGGCCGCGGCCACGATCCGGCCCGCCTCCTCCGCGTCCAGCGCCAGCGGCTTCTGGCAGAAGACGGCGAGCCCGCGCTCGAGCGCCGCGATCGCCTGCGCCGCGTGCAGCGCGTTCGGCGTCGCGATCACGACGCCGTCCAGCCCGAGCGACGACGACGCCGCCAGCAGCGCGGCCGGCTCCGCGAACCGGGCGGCCTCCGGGTGCGCGGTGGCCGCCGCCTCGACCCGCTCGGCGACCGGGTCGCACAGCGCGGCGACCTCGCCGGCCGCCGCCCGCGCCACCGCCTCCAGCCGCATGGCGCCGATCCAGCCGAGCCCGATGAAGCCGAGGCGAGGTAGGCTCATGCCCACGCTCCCGCCGGCACGACCACCGCCTTCACGAAGCCGGCGGGACGCGCCGCCGCCGTCTCGAACGCGCCGTTGATCTCCTCCAGCGGAAAGAAGTGCGTGAGCAGCGGCGCCAGATCGAGCACGCCCTCCGCGAGCAGGCGCACCGCTGCCTCCATCCCGGCCACGTAGACGCGCGGATCGCGCTCGTGGGCGTTGATGACGTCGAGCCCGCGCCAGTTCCAGAGCTGCATGTCGACCGTGCGCGGACCGTCCTGGTGGTAGCCGGCCAGCACCAGGCGCCCGCGCACCCGCAGCAGCCGGCCGGCGACGTCGAGCGGCCCCTGCTGCCCGGTGCACTCGAGCACGACGTCCGCGCCGGCGCCGCCCGTGAGCGCGAGCACGCACCCGGCCACGTCGTCGTCGTACGTCAGCGCGACGTCGGCGCCCATGCGCGCGGCGCGCTCGAGCGCGTCCCTCCGCCGCGAGACCGCCACCACGTGCGCCGCGCCCGCCGTCCGGGCCAGCCGCGTCAGGAGCACGCCCAGGAACCCCGCGCCGAGCACCACCACCGTCTCGCCGGCGCGCACGCCGGCCCGCCGCGCCACGTTCACCGCGCACGCCACCGGCTCGCCCGGGACCGGGCGCCCCGCCAACGCCGCCGGCAAGGCGACGACGTTCGCGGCCGCCGCCACGTCGTACTCCGCGAAGCCGTTGTACGAGAGCGCCGTCACCGCATCCCCCGGGCGGAGGTGCGCGACGCCGGGGCCGACCTCCGCGATGCGCCCGTACACCTCGTGCCCCGGCGCCCCGGGCGGCATCGGGTAGCCGACGCCGGGAATCCCCGTCCACGGGCCTAGGTTCGAGGCGCACACCCCGCACCCCTCCACCGCCACCACCACCTCGCCCGCGCCCGGCCGAGGCTCCGGCGCCGCCGCCACCTCGAACCGCCCGGGCGCAACCAGCGTCGCGCTCCGCATCACGCCGCCCCCAGCTCGGCCACGATCGCCTCGAGCTGCTCCGCCCGGTGCGCGCACGTGTGCCGCGCCCGGATCGTCGCCAGCCCGTTCTCCGCCAACCGCCGGCGAGCGTCCTCGTCGCGCGCGAGCCGCAGCATCTCGGCGCGCATCTCGGCCGGCGAATGGATCATCACGTAGTCCACACCCGTCCGGAACAGCCCCTCCCGGTCCTCCCACGGCGTCGACAGCAGCGGGATCCCACACGCCATCGCCTCGAACGGCCGGATCGTCGGGATCCCCGGCAGCGTCGTCACGTACGGCCCGCGCGGGATGTGCACCGTCATCTTCGCCCGCGCGTAGGCCTGCGGGACGTGCAGGTTCGAGAGGAAGCCGCGGAAGTCGATCCCCGCCTCCCGGATCGCCCGCCGCCCCTCCTCGGGGTAGCGCACGCCGTGCGCCGCGAAGCGCAACGACGGGAGGTGCCGCGCGGACTCGATCAGGTACTCCCGCATCTCCGGCGTGCGCTCCTCGTCGCCCCAGTTCCCGATCCAGACGACGTCGTCCACCTTCTCCGCCTCCAGCGGCCGGAACAGCGTGACGTCCGCGGCCTCGTGGAACGTCCAGACGCGCCGGATCCCGAAGTCGCGCCGGTAGACCTCGGCCAGCGACGCGCCGTACGCGAGCACGCCGTCGTAGTGCATCAGGTTGAAGCGCGCGATCTGGTGCGGCAGGCTAACCGGCCGGTGGTGCGTGTCGTGGAACAGCAGGAGGAAGTCCTTCCGCCGGTGCCGGACGACGCCCACCGCCCCGACCAGCTCCGGCTCGTTGAACTCGTGCACGAGGACGACGTCGGCGCCGCGCGTCAGCTCGTCGACCTCCTCGATCACCTGGTCCCAGCCGAGGTACATCCGGATCTGGATCTCCGGGTACAGCCGCGCGAACTCGACCACGTACCCCACGCCGTGGTCCCGCACCAGGTTCTCCGTCGACCAGTTCGTCCACCGCTCGCACGAGACCACCTCGTGGCCGCGCGCCTGCATCGCCCGCAGCAGCCCGCGCAGGAAGTGCGCGTTGCCGTGGTTCCAGTCGCTGACGATCGAGTGCGTGAAGAGCACGACCTTCATCGCGCCGCCTCCTGCTGCCGGGCACGTCCGGCGCGCCGGACGGCCAGCGCCGCGTAGAGCGCCTCGTACTCCCGCGCCATGCGCGCCGGCGCGAACCACGCCAGCGCCCGCGCCTGCCCGGCCGCCGCCAGCGCGCGGCGCCGCGCCTCGTCGCCCAGCAACGACCGCAGGGCCGCCGCCAAGGCCACCGTGTCGCCGGGCGGATAGAAGAGCGCGCAGCCGTCCCACAGCTCGCGGAACGTCGGGATGTCGCTCGTCACCAACGCGCAGCCGGCCAGCGCCGCCTCCAGCGGCGCCAGCCCGAACGGCTCGTAGCGCGACGTCGCCGCGTACACGGCCGCGCCGCCGAGCAGCGCGGCGAGCCGCCGCTCCGGGAGCCGGCCGGCCCAGCGCACCGCCGGCGCATCGGTCGGGAAGTCGCGTCCGCCCCCGGGATGCCGCGCCTCCCCGGCCACCACCACCTCCGCGAGCCCCGCAAGCTGCGGCGCCGCGGCGACCAGGTCGAGCACCCCCTTCCCCTCGTCCCACAACCGGCCCGCCGCCACGACCCGCGCCCGCCTCGGGCCGACCGGGCGCAGGTAGGCGCCGGCGCTCCGCGCGTTGTGCACCACCCGCACGCCGCCGACCCCGTAAAGCTCCTCGACCCGCCGCGCCATCCAGGCGCTCGGCGCGACCCGGGCGTCCGCCCCCTCCAGCCCACGCCGCACCCAGGCACGGTAGCGCCGGAACCAGGCATCCTCCGGCGGCGGCCGGGCCTTCACCGCGTGCCACCAGCCGACGACGTCGCTGTGCGCCACCACGAGCTTCGGCGCGCCCAGGTCGAGCGCGCCGTACACGTACTGGTTCAGGTGGATCACGTCCGGGGCCGCGCGCGCCGCCAGCTCCCACAGCGCATCGGCGGATCGGCTCAGCCCGGGCTCCGGCTCCGGCATCCACTCCAGCGGGAAGGCGAGCGGCACGACTTCGACGTCCACGTGGCGCGCCGCCCACGCGCGCTGCGCC
>JADGGV010000383.1 GCA_019689775.1 Gemmatimonadota bacterium | reverse complement strand
CCCCCGCCGCCCCCCCCCCCCCCGCCACGTTTGGGCGCCCCGGGCCGCTGGGCGCGCAGGCGAGCTCGGCGTCCGGCGGCCGCCGCCGCGCGGCTTGCACGCGAGCGTGGCGTCGGCGCGGGCGCGCGCCGTCGAACCGCCTCTCGTGGCCGGTGCGCTCGCGCCATCCCGGCGTCGTCGGGCGCTGGATGCCCGCTCGCGGGCCGCGACAGCGGGCCTCTAGCTCGAGTGATCGTGTATAATCTTCCACCCGGCGGGCGTCCGGCGCAGGACGAGCGAGAAATTCCCGCTCGGTCCGGCGGCGCCGGTGGCCCGGTCGATCAGCACGTAGCGTCCGTTCGCGAGCGCGTAGTCGGCGCCGAGCGGGCGCACGGTGAGCTGCTCGAACCGGAGCAGTTGCGCGGGACGTCCGCTCTTCCAGTAGCTCTTCAGGTATCGCTCGCGGATCTGCGCGAGCCCATGGATGAGGCCGGAGCCGGTGACGAACGTCGTCTCGGGCGAATCGAGGTAGTCGTCGAGGAAGCCATCGAGGTCGCCACGGTTCCATGACTCCGCCGAGGACTGGAGCATGGCCGTGATGTCGGCCGCCGCGGTCTCTCGCGTCGGCGAGCGCCGCGCGTGTACGGCGCACCCGGCGAGCAGGAGAGCCGCGACGGTCAGCGCGGCCGCGCTACTCGAAGTGCGCCCGGTTCTTCTCAATGTAGGAAGACCACTCGGGCGGGACGTCCGTGTCCGGGAAGATGGCGGTCACCGGGCACTCCGGCTCGCACGCGCCGCAGTCGATGCACTCGTCCGGGTGGATGTAGTACTGGTCCTCGCCTTCGTATATGCAGTCCACCGGGCAGACCTCGACGCAGCTCGCGTCCTTGACCCCGATGCACGGCTCCGCGATCACGTAGGGCATTCCCGTCCTCCGCGGGGTGAATCCGGTGTTTCGGTGCGGGGAAAAGTGTGACGGCGCCTGCGGGGTCGCAAGGGGTGGGGTGCCACGAAGTTATCGGCCCGGAGCCAGGTAGCGCGCGGCGAACGTGTCGCACCACCAGCGGAGCCGCCGCGCCAGCACCGCGGCCGTCCGCTCCGCCACCGGCAGGTACGCCGTCCGCGTGAGCGCGTGCGTTGCCGCCCATTCCGCCGGCGGCCGCAGGTGCAGATGCCGGACCAGGTCCAGCCGGTCGGCGAGGGCGAGCAGCCGCACCTCCTCCGTGGCGACGAGCAGCCGCTCCAGCAGCTCGTCCGCCGCGTCCGGAGCCGGCACGGCCGCGACGAGAGCCCGTTCCTCGGCGAATCCGGCGTGCTCGATCTCCGTCCCCGCGATCGTGCGCGCCGGATGGGCCGCATCGACCAGCGCGCCGGCGGCGAGCACGGTCCGATCCCGCACCGCGCCGTCCTCCAGCAGGATCAGCACCGTGCGCCCCGGATGCAACTGATCGGGATCCTCCTCGGCGAGCCCTCGTCGGTGGACCGCAAGCTCGAACGCCCGCACCACGTGCGCCGCGCCCGCTTCGTCGATTCCCCGCGCCCGCGCCGCCGCCGCCAGCCGGGCCGCCATCGCGTCGGCGCGCCCCGTCCCGCTCACGGTTCCTTGCGCGGCTCCCACCGCGGCTCCGGCGTCCCGGCGCGGTGGTTCTCCAGGCGAGCCAGGTCGAAGAGGAGGTCGGACAGCCGGTTCAGGTAGGTCAGGATCCATGGCGCCACCGCCGCCTCCGCCGCCAGCGCGGCTACCCGACGCTCGGCCCGTCGGCAGACCGTCCGCGCCAGGTGCAGCGCCGCGCCGCCCGCCGAGCCGCCGGGGAGAATGAACGCGTCGAGCGCGGGGAGCGCGTCCTCCGCCTCGTCGATCCAGCGCTCCAGCGCCTCCACGCGCCCGGCGGGCAGCTCCGGCAGCCACGGGCGGCGGCCCCGCCCGCTCGCCGGCGTCGCCAGGTGGGCGCCCAGCACGAGCAGGTCCGGCTGCAACGACGCGATGCGCTCCCGCACCTGTGCGTCCGCCACCTGCGTCAGCGCCCAGCCGAGACAGGCGTTCAGCTCGTCCACCTCGCCGTACGCCTCCACTCGCGGGCTCGCCTTCGACACTCGGCCCCCACCGAACAGCCCCGTCTCCCCCGCATCGCCGGTGCGCGTGTAGATCCGCTTGGGCACGTCGATTCCCCCCGCGCTGCTCGCGTTCCGCCGCCCCACCGCTCAGGTGCTCGCGCCGACCGCGGGTTCGACCACCGACAACGTGCCGGCCCCGGCGTCGAGCCGGGCGCGAACCCCCAGCGGTACCGTCCAGTTGTCGGGCGCGTGGCCGATCGGCAGCCCCAGCACCGCCGGTACCCCGAGCGACTCCGCCAGCTCGAGGAACAGCGCTTCCATCGGCCGATCGCTTCGCTGCGGCTCCACCTCCGTGAAGCGCCCCAGCGCCAGCCCGACGGCGCCATCGAGCGCGCCGGCCAGCCGCAACTGCATCAGCATCCGATCCAGCCGGTAGACCGGTTCACCGACGTCTTCCAGGAACACGATCTTCCCCTCCGACGTCATCGCGGCCGGCGTCCCGCACACCGCCGCCGCCAGCGCCAGGTTCCCACCGACGAGCGGCCCTTCCGCCACACCGGCCACCAGCGTGCGGACCGGCGGACCATCCTCCGGCAGCGGCAGCGGCCCGGGCGGCGCCGGCTCGAAGAGCACCCGACGGAAGCAGGCGTCGGTCGTCGGGGTCACGAGCTCCATCGGATGCGGTCCGTGATACGACACGACGCCGAGCCGGGCGAGCGCCAGGTGGAGCGCGGTGTTGTCGCTGAAGCCGATGAACGGCTTCGGCCGTTCCACCAGCGGCGTGAGGTCGAGCAGCGGCAGCAGCCGCATCGTGCCGTAGCCGCCGCGGAGCGCCCAGATCCCGTCGATGTCCGGGTCGTCGATCGCGCGCTGGAGATCCGCGGCGCGCCGCGCGTCGTCGCCCGCCAGGTAGCCGTTGCGCTCCAGCGCCGCGGATCCGAGGACCGGCTCGAGCCCGAGCGCCCGGCACCGTGCCACCGCGCCATCGACGCGCCCGGCGTCGACCGGACCGGCCGGCGCCACGAGCGCGATCCGGGCTCCGGGAAAGAGGTGTGGCGGAAGGATCATGCTGCGGTCTCGCTCCGGTCCCGAGGCTTGCCCGCGGGAGCTTAGCAGCCGGAGGCGCACACCGCTACCGGCGCAAGGCGACGGCTCCCCCCGACCGCGCACCGGCCGCCCCCGCGCACCGCCCGGCGGGGCGATACCGCCCGGACGGTGGCCCCGTGGGCCGCGCGCTCAGGCGCGCCGCCCGTGCGCGGTTCCGCCCGCGCCCGCGTGCTCTCACACAGGCGCCCGCGCGAGAGCCTCGGCGCGGCGGCGGCCGGGAATCGCCCTGCCCCCGCTCAGAGCAGCCCGTCGACGTACATGTCCAGCCGCCAGCCGCGCGTCCCGCGGAGTGCGCGGGCCAGATCGATCCGTGCGAGGCCGTCGAGGAAGCTCGCGCCCACGCCGGCGGAGAGCAGCGGGCGGCCGGCCGTGAACTCCCGGCGCTCGCCCGCCCACCCCGCATCGCCGAACACGGCCAGCCGCGCCGCCGGAAGATCCGTGGCCAGCTCGGCACGGCCGCGCCAGAACGCCGGCCCATGCACGGCGTCGCCGCCGTAGCCGCGCAGCGTCGCCGGGCCACCGAGCAGCCACAGCCGCTGCGTCGGGAGCGTCCCGATCGACGTCCCCGCCGCCCCCTCGACCGAGCCGACGAGGTGGAGCGGGAGCGGGAAGCCGATCCGCGCGGTCGCCGCCGGCCGGAGGTAGTCGAACGTCCCGACCGCACCCTCGGCGGCGAGCACGACGCCCCACCGGACGCCTCGTGGATCGAGACCGCGCTCGATCCGCAGCGTCGCTTCCGCGCCGGCCTCGCTGGCGCGCTCCGCGCGCAGGTTCTCCCGGAACCGCTCGTCGGAGCCGAACAGTCGCGGAAGGCTCCAGTCCGTGTTCCGCGTCACCGCCTCCTCCCGCTCGGCGAACAGCCGCCACCCCAGCCGCTCCTCGCCCACCGGCACGCCGCGCCGCGTCAGCTCGAGCCCGGTGGCGCGGAAGTAGTCGCCGTCGTCCCGGCCGAGCAGCAGCGCGGACAGCGAGTTGCCGACCCCGAGCGCGCGCGTGGCCGGATCCACCACCGCCAGGCGGTGGTACGCCGCCAGGCGGAATGTGGACGACGTCGTCTCGTGCGTGATCCCGAGCACCGCTTCCGGCGAGAACTGCGCACCCCGGTCGCGCCCCGTCTCGGGATCGTCCGCGCCGGCCGCGAAGCCCAGCCGCACCGTGCCGTCCAGCGCCAGGCGCCCGAGGTCCTCCTGCGCCCGCGCCCCCACGGAGATCCCCTCCACCCGGTTGTACCGGACCAGCCCGGCCCCGGTCT
>JADGGV010000382.1 GCA_019689775.1 Gemmatimonadota bacterium | reverse complement strand
CAGCGCAAGCCGCGCCGGCTCGAGCCCGAATCCCCGACCTACGCCGCCAAGATCGCAGGCGCCCACGCCTGAAAACCATTACTCGGACACGCTCCTAGCTCCGGATCTGCCGCTTTTCATGCTCCTGATGTTCAGCATCTGGTCGCAGACGTTCATCGCGACCCCGCCGAGAATCCCCATAGCTGCGGAAGCATAACCCACGGCGTGCATGCGTTGACGCGCCGAGTTCGCGTCGCGCGACGCCCGCCCACTCACTGCGCTCCCACCCGGCTCGAGGGTCCGCGTCCCGGGCGTGAGCACGCGGGGCGCGGGCGGCGCTTCCGTCGCCCGACTGGCCCTCCATGGAGACGGTCCTCCGCTCGGCGAGCAGGCTTCCCCCAGGCCACCGGCGGGCCGGTTTCCCCTCCAAAGTTGGATCGTCATGAGCAACCTCCTTGGTTCGCCCGCCGGGCTTCGCTCGATGGCGGGCTCCTCGGCCGCGCTCGAGCTCGGGTCGGAGCTGCACCCGCTCCTGCTGCGGTACCGCCGCGCGATCCTGGTCGCGCTGCACCTGCTGCTGGTGCCGCTGGCGTATCGGCTGGCGTTCGAGCTGCGGTTCGACTTCGCGATCCCGGGCAAGGTGCTGCGCGCCTTCTGGCTGACGCTGCCGCTGCTGATTCTGGTGCGGCTTGGGACGTTCGCGGTGTTCCGCGTCTATCGGGGGTGGTGGCGGCACGTGGGGATGTACGACCTGGTGGAGCTAGTGAAGGCGCTCGCGGTGGGGTCGGGGTTGTTCGTGGCGGGGCTGTACCTCACGGGTGAGATCCGGCTGCTTCCGCGCTCGATCCTGGTGCTGGAGTGGGGGATCGCGCTGCTGTGCTTCGGCGGGATCCGCTTCGGCGTGCGCTGGCTGCGGGAAGGGCGGGCGATGGCGGTGGGGTCGCGTGCCGGGAAGCGCACGCTGATCGTGGGCGCCGGGCCGACGGCCGCGAGTCTGATCCGACAGGTGCGGCTGGAGCCGGAGAGCGGGATCTACCCGGTGGGGCTGGTGGACGACGACCCGGCGAGCCAGCGGCTCCGGATCCACAGCGTGCCGGTGCTGGGCACGACGGCGGACCTGCGGCGCATCATCGCGATGCATCGCATCCGGCTGGTGGTGGCGGCGACGCCGAGCGCCACGCGCGAGGAGATGCAGCGGATCGCGAGCAAGTGCGCGGACCTGGACGTGGAGCTGAAGGTGGTGCCGTCGATCTGCGAGCTGCTGGACGGCACGGCGAAGCTGAGCCAGTTGCGGGCCGTGCCCGTGGAGGAGCTGCTGGGTCGGCGGCCGATCAGCCTGGAGCTGAGCCGCGTCAAGGAGGACCTCGGCGGGAAGGTGGTGCTCGTCACCGGCGGCGCCGGCTCGATCGGCTCGGAGCTGGCGCGGCAGGTCGCGGAGTTCGGCCCGGAGCGCCTGATCCTGCTGGAGCAGGCCGAGAGCCCGCTCTACTACACGAACCTGGATCTCCGTAAGGCGCACCCCGAGCTACAGATCGTGCCGGTCATCGCCGACGTGACCGATCCCGACCGGCTGGAGCGGATCTTCGCCGAGCACCGCCCGGACTACGTCTTCCACGCGGCCGCCTATAAGCACGTGCCGATGATGGAGGCGAACCCCTCGGAGGCGATCCGCAACAACGTGTTCGGGACGCTGAACGTCGCGGAGTGCGCGCGCCGGCACGGCGTCGAGAAGATGGTGCTCATCTCGACGGACAAGGCGGTGCACCCCTCGAGCGTGATGGGCGCCACGAAGCGCGTCGCGGAGCGCCTGATCCTGGGCCTGCCGGAGTTCGTGAATTCGCGCACGGAGTTCCGCGCGGTGCGCTTCGGCAACGTGCTCGGCTCGGACGGGAGCGTGGTGCCGCTCTTCAAGCGGCAGATCGCGGCGGGTGGGCCGGTGACGGTCACGGACCCGGACGTGACGCGCTACTTCATGACGATCCCCGAGGCGGTGCAGTTGGTGCTGGAGGCGGCGGCGCTCCCGGAGGCGGGGCGGCGGATCGCGATGCTCGACATGGGGAAGCCGGTGCGCATCCTCGAGCTGGCGGAGAACCTGATCCGGCTGTCCGGGCTGGAGCCGTACACGCAGATGCCGATCGTGTTCACCGGCCTGCGGCCGGGCGAGAAGTTGCACGAAGAGCTGATGTCGGAGCTGGAGTCGACGGTGCCGACGGCGGTGGAGAAGATCCGCATCGTGTGCGTCGGCGAGGAGGTCGGCGCGCTGCTCCGCCTCGGGCTGGAGCAGCTCGGGAGGGCGCTGGCGTCGGGCTCGAACGACGCCCAGCTCGCGGCGCTCTGCGCCCTCGTGCCCGAATGCGTGCCGCCGCTGCGGACGGCCGGCGAGGAGGCCGCCCGGCGCATCGCCGCCGGGACGCCGATCGCGTCGGCCGGCAGCCGTCGCTACCGCGTGGCCGCGGACGGCGCGTGAGTCGTGCGCGTCGAGGCGGCCCCACCCTTCCATCCATCCCCCCATCCATCCCCGGAGAGCGCCATGGCCACCGTACGATCCGCGACCCGAGCCCGGGAGACCTTCCTTCCCTTCGCCCCGCCGATGGTGGGCGAGGAGGAGATCCAGGAGGTGGCCGAGACGCTCCGTTCGCCATGGATCTCGACCGGCCCGAAGACGCAGCGGTTCGAGCTGGAGTTCGGTCGCTACCTTGGCGCCCCCGGCGCGCTGGCGCTGAACTCCTGCACGGCGGCGCTGCACACCGCCCTGGTGACGCTGAAGATCGGCCCCGGCGACGAGGTCATCACGACGCCGATCACGTTCGCCGCCTCGGTGAACGTGATCGAGCACGTGGGCGCGAGGCCGGTCCTGGTGGACGTGGAGCCGGACACGCTGAACCTGGACCCGGTCAAGGTCGAGGCGGCGATCACGCCGCGCGCGCGGGCGATCCTGCCGGTGCACTTCGCGGGACACCCGGTGGACCTCGACCCGATCCTCGAGATCGCGCACCAGCACGGGCTCGCGGTGGTGGAGGACGCGGCGCACGCGTTCCCGGCGCGCTACCGCGGGCGGCCGATCGGATCGGGCTCGAACCCGACCGCGTTCAGCTTCTACGCGACGAAGAACCTGACGACGGGCGAGGGCGGGATGCTGACGGGCGAGCCGGAGTTCCTGAACCGCGCGCGCATCGTGAGCATGCACGGGATGAGCCGCGATGCCTGGCGCCGCTACGACAAGGGCGGGAGCTGGCGTTACGAGGTGCTGCTCCCCGGCTTCAAGTACAACATGAGCGACATCCAGGCGAGCCTGGGCCTCTGCCAGCTGCGCAGGATCGACGACTTCCAGCGCCGGCGCCGGGAGGTGGTCGCCCAATATCAGCAGGCGTTCTCGGGGCACGACGCGCTGGAGGTGCCGATCGAGCGCCCCGACGTCGAGCACGCCTGGCACCTCTACGTCCTGCGCCTGCGGCCCGACGTGCTCCGCATCGACCGGGACCGGGTGATCGAGGAGCTGCGAGTGCGCAACATCGGCACCTCGGTCCATTTCATCCCCGTGCACCTGCACCCCTACGTGCGCGACAAGTACGGCTACCGCCCGAATGCCTTCCCGGTGGCCTACAGCAACTACCTGCGGATGCTCTCCCTGCCGCTCTACCCGAAGCTCACGGATCGCGACGTGGCCGACGTGATCCGGGCCGTGCTCGACGTCGTGGAGGCGCACCGGCGATGAGCGCCGCGAAGCGGGCGTTCGACCTCGTCGCCGCCCTCGCGGGGCTGCTCGTGCTCTGGCCGCTCTTCCTGCTCGTGGCGCTCGCCATCAAGCTCGACGACGGCGGCAGCGTCTTCTTCCGGCAGACGCGGGTCGGGTGGCACGGCCGGCCGTTCCGACTCTGGAAGTTCCGCACGATGGTGCCCGACGCGGAGCGGCGCGGCGGGCAGCTCACGGTCGGCCGCGACCCCCGCATCACCCGCGTCGGATACTGGCTCCGCCGCTGGAAGCTCGACGAGCTGCCCCAACTGCTGAACGTCGTCGCCGGCGAGATGAGCCTCGTCGGACCTCGCCCCGAGGTCCCCCGCTACGTCGCCCGCTACACGGAAGCGCAGCGCCGGGTGCTCGAGGTGCGCCCCGGCATCACCGACCCGGCGGCGATCGAGTACTGCGACGAGAGCGAGCTGCTGGCGCGCGCCGACGATCCGGAGCGCCTCTACGTCGAGGAACTGCTGCCACGCAAGCTCCAGATGAACCTTCAGTACGCGCGCGAGGCGACCGTCTGGCGGGACGTCGGCATGGTCCTCCGGACGCTCGCCCGTCTGGCCGGCCGGCGCACGCCCGCGCTGTAGCCCGCCGGCGCGCCGCGCGCCCCCGTGGGGTGGACCCCGGCACACGGGCCCGGGTCGGCAGCCTGCCGGCCCGGGCCCGTGTGCGTTCCGGCCTACCGCCGGACCCGCTCGCGCATCCCCGCGGC
>JADGGV010000381.1 GCA_019689775.1 Gemmatimonadota bacterium | reverse complement strand
GGCCGAGGGGGATGGCGCGGGCGGGCGCCTTACCGTCGAAGACGGAGTCGGGGATCGGGGCTCCGGCCAGGAGCGCACGGCCGACGTCGGGCCCGGCGATGAGCATGGGGAGCGCCGGCTGCCAGACGGGGTCGTCGACGGCGGCGTCGACGAAGTAGCGGGTATCGCCGCGGCTGCGCGCGTAGAGCGCGAAGCTGCTCGGGTCGGGGACCAGGTGGACGACGCCGGCGGCGCCGCGGGCGATCCAATCGGGCACGAGGGTGCGGGCGTCGGCGCCGAGCGAGCCGAGCGTGACGATGACCTTCCCCCGGAGCGAGCCGACGCCGGCGAGCGCCTGGCGCGCCTGGGCGGCGGTGCCGACGAAGAGCGCGTCGCCGGCGAAGTCGTGGAACGCGCCGCTGCCGCCGGTGTTGACGACGAAGTCTCGCGCGCTCTGGAAGGTCGTGCCGTCGACCAGCAGGCGGGTGGAGTCGTCGTCGATGCGGGCGGCGCGGAGGGGGACGGGGAGCTCGTAGCTGCCGTTCGGCCCGACCGGCCTGAGGCCGAGGCGGATGAGCTGGCTGACGATGTACTCGGCGGCGACGTGCTCGCCGCGCGTGCCGGTGCCGCGCCCCTCGAGCAGGTCGTGGGCGAGGAAATAGGTGTGGGCGCGGAGCGCGAGCGTGTCGATGCCCTGCGCGGCCGCGCCCGTGGGGATGGCGAGGCCCAGGCCGAGGAGGGGGAGGCGCCGTAGCGTTCGGTTCATTCCAGCTTCCGGGGTGTGGGTCGAGAAGTGGCTACCCCTCGACGGCAGGCGGAGTGCCTCCGGTAAACGCGACGGCCCGGGTGCGCCGAGGGGGCGCCCGGGCCGTCGAGCCGGCCGTGGCGCGGGCGGCTAGCGCAAACGGGAGCCGAGCACCCGGTCGGCGTACCCGTTGTTCGGATCCCCACCCTGGCGGAGGACCCGGTCGACGATGCCCGGGCCGCGGTTGTACGCCAGCAGCGCCAGGCGCCGGTTGCCGTTGTACTTGTCGAGGAGCTGGCGGAGGTAGCGGAACCCGAGGCGGAGGTTCGTGTCCCGGTCCCCGAGATCGCTGCGGCTGGTGCCGGGCTCGAGCCATCCTGCCGTGCGCGGCATGAGCTGCGTGAGGCCGAGCGCGCCGACGTTGCTCACGGCATCGTTTCGGAACGCGCTCTCCGTCTTGACGAGCCCGTAGGCGAGCTTGGGGTCGATCCCCTGTTGCTTCGCGTGGTCGTAGATGTCGCGCGCCAGGTCCTCGGAGATGCCGTAGCGGTTCACGGCCGCCTGCACGGTCTGGTAGCGCTCGGCGTTCGCCCAGCGGGAGGCTGCCTCCGCCTCGACATCCCGCCGCGGAGGGGTCGGCGCCGCGGCCGGCGCCGCCCGCGTGGGCGCGCGCGTAGGGGCCGGCGGGGTCGTGGGCGAGCCGTGGATCGTGCGCAGCAGCGGCATCGACACGCCCGCCAGGCCGAGCCCGATCAGCGGCTCCTTGAACTTCGTCACCAGCTCGCGCGTGCGGGCGATCAGGTGGCGGCGGCGCTCCGCGAGGGGCGGCTCGGGGAGCGAGGGCTGGTGCCGTCGCTCCGGTCCGTGCCACTCCCCGCCCTCGGGCGCGGCGCCATCGAAGGCGACGCCCCAACCGCCGGGCCGACGCGGGTCGTACCCGCGCGCGACGAGGTCGCGCAGCTTCGCCGCCTCCGCGGCACGGTCGCCCGGCGCGGGGCGAGGCGAGCGGTGCCCGCTGCGTCGGGCGTCTCGCGTGCGGTTCGGGTCTCTCATGGTCTCGTCGGCTTCTGCGACATAAGTTGCTGAACGGTGGCGAGTTAACGCACACTCCATGCCCGGCTCGCGCGTCGATCCGAACCCCGCGGCCCGGCCGGGGGTACGAGCACGGCCCGATGTTCACCGACCCCCGAGCCGGCTGCCCATGGACCGAATCCGCCGTCATGGTCGTCTGCTGGTCGCGCTTCTCGCCCTCGTACTCGTCCTCGCCGGTCTGGCGCTCTGGTTGCCGGACGCCCTGGTCCGTCGGATTCCGGCGGCGACCGGGGCGGTGTGGACCGGCGCGCTGTTCTACCTGGACCGGCGGCTGCGGTGGAGCGGGGGAGAGGTGTGGTGGACGAGCCTGCGGTGGGGCGCGGTTTCGTGCGGCCTGCTCACGGTGCTGTTGGTCCTGCTGGACGTGCGCGGGCGCTTCGGCTGGCCGGAGGCGGTGATCGCGGTGGCGACGACGGCGGCGTTCGCGCGCTGGGTCTGGCAGACGGCGGTGGAGCTGGGGCGGGCCCGGCGGCGGAAGGTCGAGCCGCCGGCGGAGGTGCTGGGGCTGGCGCGGCGGCAGGCGCGGCATCCGTGGGTGTGGCCGCCGCGGCCGCTCGGGAAGCGCCGCGCGACGCCGGAGACGTGGGATGCCTGAGGCGACGCCGCTTCGGATCGTGCCCGAGGCGGAGCTTCGGGCGGCCGTGATGCAGGAGATGGCGATCGCGGCGGTGGAGGAGGCGTTCGCGGCGCTGGCGCGGGGGGAGGCGCGGCTGCCGGGCGTGATCAACCTCGACATCCCCGAGGCGCAGGGGGAGATCCACGTGAAGGGCGCGCACCTTCGGGGCGCGCCCTTCTACGCGTTCAAGCTGGCGACCGGCTTCTACGGGAACCGGCTGCGCGGGCTGCCGACGGGCGCCGGGCTGTTCCTGGTGGGCGACGCGGCGACGGGGCTGCCGGTCGCGCTCCTGCTGGACAACGGCTACCTGACGGAGCTGCGGACGGGGGCGGCGGGCGCGGTGGCGGCGAGCCGGCTGGCCCGCGCGGAGCTGCACAAGGTGGCCGTCGTGGGGGCGGGCGTGCAGGCGCGGTTCCAGCTCCGGGCGCTCGCGGCGGTGCGGGCGCTGCCGCGGGTGGAGATCTGGAGCCGGGACCCGGCGCGGGCGGCGGCGTGCGCGGCGGAGATGGAGCGGGAGCTGGGTGTGGAGGCCGTGGCGGCGCCGACGGTCGAGGCGGCCGTGCGCGATGCGGACCTGGTCGTGACGGTCACGCCGAGCCGGGCGCCGCTCGTGCGCGCGGAGTGGCTCGCGGCCGGGGCGCACGTGACGGCGGTCGGCTCGGACGGTCCGGAGAAGCAGGAGCTGGATGTGGGGGTGCTGGCGAGGGCGGACCGGGTGTTCGTCGACCACCTCGAGCAGTGTCTGCGGCTGGGCGAATTGCACCACGCGGTGGAGGCGGGCGTGCTGTCGAAGGCCGACGTGGCGGGCGAGCTGGGCGAGGTGATCATCGGCCGGGTCCCGGGGCGCACCGCCGAGGAGCAGATCACGGTGTGCGACCTGACGGGCGTCGGCGTGCAGGACGCGGCGATCGCGGCGGCCGCGGCGCGGGCGCTCGGCCTCGAGCCGGTAGTCGCCTGAGCGCTCCCCCCGGCCGGGGGCTACGGGATGCGGCAGGCGCCGCGGGACAGCGTGCCCTGCGTGCCCCCGGGGCCGGCCTCGCTCGTGAACCAGACGGCGCCGGCGTCGCCCAGCGCGACGCCTTCCCCCTGCGGCTCGGCGAGCGGCGCGAGGCTGGTCGCGGAATCGGCGAGCGGCGCCAGCGTGTCGGCCGCCGTGAGGCGGTAGAAGCGCAGCCCCGTGTAGGTGCGGACCGCGACCGTGGCGCCGCGGAGGCTGGCGCCCGTGACCAGGTCCGGCAGCTCCACCTTGCCGGGCGTGAGCGACTGGACCCGTTCCAACGTCCGCCGCCGGCCGGGGACCGGCGAGCCGGGGTAGCGCCATACGCTCACCGCATCCCTCCGCCCCTTGCTCACCAGGAAGATCCGCCCCGTCTCCGTGACGAACAGCGCCTCCGTGTCGCGCGGCCGATCCGGGTAGGCGATCGGGAACGCCTGCGCCGGCCGCGACGCGCCGTTCGCCGGCACGGGCTCGGGGATGCGGTAGACGACCATGCCGGCCCGGTCCTCGGCGTTGTCGCCGGTGTCGGCGATGTAAAGGCAGTCGCCGCCGGGGCACGGCGCCAGCGCGAGATCCTCCCAATCCAGGTTGGTCGCGCCCGTGACGCGCACGCGCCCGAGCAGCCGGCCGGTGGTGTCGATGGCGAAGACGTCGGGCGTGGAGCCGGAGTCGTTCAGCGTCCAGAGCACGCCGGGGTGGCGCCGGCTGGCGGCGAGGCCGCTGGACTCGCGGAGCCGACGCGGCAGCGGCGCGACGGCGGAGAGGGTGGGGCAGGGCGTCGTCGCCTCGCGGGCGGCGGAGGCCTCGGCGCCCGGGGCCGGTTCGGCGCTCCGGGCGGCGGGCGCCGCGGCGTGGTCGCGTTCGGGCGCCGAGCGCCCGGCGGGAGCGCCGCAGGCGGCCAGGAGCGCGGCCGCGAGCGCGCGCAACACCGCGGCGCGGATGCGGTGGCGGGGGCGCGGGCGGGATAGGCGGCGCACCCACGCGCCCGCGCCGCTGCCCCCGGCCC
>JADGGV010000380.1 GCA_019689775.1 Gemmatimonadota bacterium | reverse complement strand
ATCGTGATCCCGGAGGGGATGCGGGCGGTGAGCTTCCGGGTGGACGAGGTGGTGCAGGTGGCGGGGTTCGTGGTGCCGGGGACGCACGTGGACCTGGTGCTGACGATCACCCCGCCGGGTGAGACGCAGCCGATCACGAAGATCGTGATGCAGAACTTGCAGGTGCTGACGGCGGCGCAGTCGATCCAGAAGGACGCGGACGGAAAGGCTATGCCGGTGGGCGTGGTGACGGTGCTCGTCACGCCGGAGCAGGCCGAGAAGCTCATCCTGGCCACCCAGCAAGGGAGGATTCAGCTGGCGCTCCGCAACACGCTGGATGTGAAGGACGCGACGACGTCGGGGATCCGGCCCGCGGCGCTGTTGAGCGGGGCCGGTCCGGCGCCCTCGCGCGGCCGGGCGGTGGCGCGCAGCGCCGCCGCACCGGCGCCGCGGACGAACGCGGTGGAGGTCATCCAGGGTGGCGTCCGCTCACTGAAAACTTTCTGACATCGAGAGGCCGGATGAGAGCTCGGCGCGAGGTGAGCGCGTTCGGGGGGACCTCGTCCCTCCGCTGGGGGAAGATCGTGCTGCTGGTGTTCTCGGTGGGGCTGACGGCGGCCCGGGGCGCCGCGGCGCAGCAGGTTCTGTCCGAGCCGGAGCAGGTGGTGACGGTGGCGAAGGGGCAGTCGGCGCTGCTGACGGTGCCGGCGCGGCTGACGCGCGTGTCGGTGGGTGATCCCGGGATCGCGGAGGCGGTGGTGGTGTCTCCGCGGGAGGTGCTGGTGAACGGGAAGGCGGTCGGGACGACGAGCCTGTTCGCGTGGGACGAGACGGGGCGGATCCGCCTGTACGCGCTGGAGGTGCGGGCGGACGTGGCGGCGCTGGAGCGGCAGCTCCGGACGCTGTTCCCGGGGGTGGACGTGAACGTGACCTCGAGCGCGAACGCGATCGTGCTGACGGGCACGATCCGGGACCCGGGGATCGTGCGGCGGATCCTGGAGATCGCGCAGGCGACGGGCGCGACCGTGATCAACAACATCCAGGCGCCGTCGGCGCAGCAGATCCTGCTGCACGTGCAGTTCGCGGAGGTGAACCGCACGGCGGTGGAGCGGTTGGGCGTGGACCTGTCGGCGCAGAACCCGCAGCGCTTCGACCGGGAGATCAACCGGAACACGAACACGACGGTCGAGACGCTGTCGTCGGGGATGGTGCGGCTGTTCCTGCTGGGGGAGAACGCGCAGATCACGGCGACGATCAACGCGCTGCGCTCGCACGGCGACTTCCGCAGCCTGGCGGAGCCGAACCTGGTGGCGCTCGAGGGGCAGGAGGCGACGTTCCTGGCGGGCGGCGAGTTCCCGTACCCGGCGGTGCAGGGTGGGAACGCGGCGGGCGCGGTCGGGATCCAGTTCCGCGAGTTCGGCGTGCGGCTGCGCTTCACGCCGCGGGTGACGAACAACGGGAGCATCCGGCTGCACGTGGCGCCGGAGGTCTCGTCGCTGGACTTCGCGAACGGGGTGACGTTCGCCGGCTTCCAGATCCCGAGCCTGCTGACGCGGCGGACGGAGAGCGAGGTTGAGCTGCGGCCGGGGCAGCACCTGGCGATCGCGGGGCTGCTGGACAACAATACGTTGCGGAACGTGGACAAGATCCCGTTCCTCGGGGACCTGCCGATCCTGGGCGCGCTGTTCCAGTCGCGGAGCGCGCGGCAGGGGCGCACGGAGCTGCTGGTGGTGATCACGCCGCATCTCGTGCAGCCGTCGGATGCGCCGCCGCCGCTGCCGACGGGGGACCCGAACACCTGGAAGTGGGACAGTCACCTGAAGGCGCCGCCGACGGTGAACCCGACGACCGTGAACCCGCCGAGGAGCGGCAGCGGTTCCTCGGCGGGGGCGTCGTCGCCGAGCGCCGCGCCGGCGCAGCAATCTCCCGCCCCTCCACCGGAGAAGAGGTAGGAGCACATGAGACGGCACCTGCGGAACTTGCGTAGCGACGAGCGCGGCTCCGCGCTCGCCATGGTGGCGGTGAGCCTGGTTGCCGTGATGTCGATGATGGCGCTGGCGGTCGACCTGGCGATGCTGTACACGGCGCACGCGGAGGCGCAGCGCACGGCCGACTCCGCGGCGCTCGCAGGGGCGCAGGTCTACCGGGACGAGCCCACCATGACGGAGCTCCAGCAGGTGGCGCTCGTGAAGCACATGGCGAAGGAGTTCGCCGCGAAGAACTACGTGCGCGGCCCGGCGATCGACACGACGCTGATTCACGCGACGACGTACCGGGACACGACCAAGGAGGTGATCGTCGAGACGAACCCGGCGGCCCGGACGGTGCGCGTGACGATCCGACGGCAGGGGATGGGGCTGTGGTTCGCGAACCTGCTGGGGATCGGGCGAGCGGGCGTGCAGGCCTCGGCGGTCGCCCAGGCGTCGCAGGCGGGGGGCGCGCGCTGCGTGATCCCGCTGGCGCTGCCGGACCTGTGGGTGGACGCCCAGTCGGATGCGAACCACAACAAGACCTGGGACGAGGGCGAGGACTGGGAGTACGACCCGGCGACGGACTCCTACCAGGCGTTCAGCGGCAGCGATCGTCCGGGAGACACGGGGTACGGGAGCGACATCCGGGACCCGTACCCGGTCGGCAACCCGCCCGTGCAGTACACGCGGGACCTGGGCCGGCTGATCCACCTCAAGCCGCAGAACCCCCAGCAGGAGGTGGTGCCGGGGCCCGGCTGGTTCTTCCCGTGGCGGATCGGCAGTAGCCACGGCGCCAGCGACTACCGGAACAACTTCATGAACTGTAACCCCGCGGAGACCCACCTGGGCACGACGTACGATCTCGAGATGGGGAACATGGTGGGGCCGACGCAGCAGGCGGTCGAGGACCTCGTGGCCCTGGACCCGGACGCGCGCTGGGACCAAGCGACGAAGACGGTGGTGAACTCGAAGTACCCGGACTGGAAGTCGAGCCCACGGGTGGTGAAAGTCGCCGTCTTCGACCCGCACGAGTTCCAGCGCGCCATGTCGAGTCATACCATCAAGTTCAACAACTTCGCGCTGCTCTGGCTGGAGGGGATGAAGGGCTCGGGGAACAAGAATTCCTACGTCGCGGCGCGGTTCCTTTACTACGCGACGGGGAGCGGTGGAGGACCGGAGACGGGCCCCTTCCCGCTGTACCTGCGGCTGATCAAGTAAGGTGGACGAATGGCCGAGCAGCAGCTTCGGTACGCGATCTTCTCGACGGACGAGAGCCTGCGGGCGCGCGTAAAGCACTCGATGTCGATGACGGACCTCGAGGCGGCGCTCGTCGCCGAGGTCGCGCTTCCGTTCAGGTCCGTGTCGCAGCAGGAGCTGCGGATGGTGCGGGACGGCGACCCGTACCTCCTGTTCCTGGACATGGGCGACGACGCGGAGATCGGGCTCCAGGCGCTGCGGTTCCTGTCGGAGGAGAACCCGGCGCGGGTGTTCGTGGTGTTCGGCCCGGAGCTGACGCCGGCGATGCTGCTGGAGGCGATGCGCTCGGGCGCGGCGGAGTACCTGACGACGCCGGTGACGGACCCGGACATCGCGGCCGCGATCGCGCGGGTGACGCGGCGGGTGGCGCACACGCGGCCGGCGGGCGAGACGAAGATGCCGGGGCGCGTGTTCGCGTTCTTCGGGGCGAAGGGCGGGACGGGCGTCACGACGACGGCGACGAACATGGCGGTGCACCTGCGGCAGGCGACGGGACAGCGGACGCTGCTGCTGGACCTGGACCTGGACCTGGGGAACGCCGCGTTCCTGCTGGGGCAGAAGCCGCGCTTCAGCTTCGTGGACGTGATCCGGAACTTCCACCGGCTGGACGACGGGCTGCTGTCGTCCTACGTCGAGGAGCACGCGACGGGGCTGCACCTGCTGTCCTCGCCGCCGCGGCCGGAGCTGTCGGAGCGGATCACGCGGGAGCAGATGGACGCGGTGCTCCAGTTCCTGCGGCGGCACTACGACCACATCGTGGTGGACCTGGCGCGGCCGTTCTCGCCGCTGGCGATCTCGGCGTTCCAGCACGCGGACGTGAACTTCCTCGTGACGACGCCGGAGCTGCCGGCGTTGCACAACATCAAGCGGTTCCTGCCGACGCTGGACCGGGCGACGGGGACGGACTCGCGGCGGGCGCTGCGGATCGTGCTGAACCGGGTGCGGGCGTCGGACGTGATCTCGAGCGGGGATGTGAAGGAGGTGCTCGGGATGGACGTGTACTGGCAGCTCGCGGCGGACGACGAGGCGCTGGTGCACAGCATCAACGTGGCGAAGCCGATCGTGCTGAACGGGAGCTCGCGCTACTCGCGCGACCTGAAGGCGATGGCGATGGACATCCTCGGGGTTTCGACGGACGCGGGGCGGGGCGCGAACGTGAAGGCGGCGCTCCAGGCGCTGGTGCGGCCGTTCCGGGGGCGGGACGGGAAGGCTGACGCGCCGGCGAAGCCGGCGAAGATCGAGG
>JADGGV010000379.1 GCA_019689775.1 Gemmatimonadota bacterium | reverse complement strand
GTGCCCGCGACCCGGCTGCCGACCAGCGCCCCCGAGACCTGATAGCGCCCCCCGCCGAACCGGTGCCGGAACCGCCCGCCCACCACCAGCGCGCTCCGCCGCAGCGTCGTGTCCGTCCACTGATCCAGCGAGCGGTTCACCGCCGTGGCGATCAGCCCGATGCCGGTCTCGCCGTTGCGCAGGTCCTGCTGCGCCCGCACCACCGCGTAGTTCGTCAGCGGCTCGATCGTCCGCCCCTCCGTCCCGACCACGCGCGCCGTCACCGCGTTCAGCGCGCCCAGCGTCAGGCTCCCGCTCGAGCGCCCCGTCAGCTTCGCCGCCGCCAGGATCGGCGTCGCGATCGGCGACGACGCGTCGCCATACCGGTCCGCGAGCTGCGGCGCCCGCCCGATCCGCCGCGAGTAGAACAGCCCCTCGTTCCCGCAGTCGTGCACGATGTAGCAGTTCAACTCGAAGCGGTACACGCCCGTCCCCTCCACGAAGAACGGCCGCCGCTCCTCGAAGAACGTCTCGTACGCCGTCAGGTTCACCACCGCCGGGTCCGCCTCCACCTGCCCGAAGTCCGGATTCACCGTCGCCGTCAGCATCAGGTTCGGCGACAGCGCCAGCTTCAGGTCCGCCCCCGCCGTCTGCTCCTGCGCCCGCGTGAAGCCGTCCGCCCCCTCGCGCGACAGATTCTTCGCCACCACGTACGGCGTCAGCTCCAGGTGCCGCGGCGAGCCGATGCCCACGATCCCCGTCAGCTCACCGAGCTGCGACGCCAGCCCGGAGCGGCTCGGCCGGTACACCGGCCAACTGTCCCGCTCCTTGTACCGCTCCACGTCCCGCCACACCCCGAACCCGAACGTCTGCCGCTCCGCGGCCGCATACCGCAACTGCGAGAACGGCACCCGGAACTCCGCCGTCCACCCCAGCGAGTCCACCCGCGTCGCCACGTCCCACACCCCGTCCCACGACTCGTCCTCCTGCGCGTCGTCGTAGATCGCGTAGTCCCGCTTCACCCCGTCCGGATTCACCGCCAGCTCGATCCCGCTCCGCCGGTCGTGGTACGAGTCGATGATGATCTTGATCTGGTCCGACGGACCCCGGACGTCCCGCCGGCTCAGCGCGTGCATGATGCTGTCCGGGTGCGGGTCGTACGCCCGCACGAACACGAACAGGTTCCGGCTGTCGTACACCACCCGGAACTCCGTCCGGAACCGCGGCTCCCCGTCCTCCCGCGGATCGAACTGCCGGAACCCCGACGTCACCGGCGCCGCCGCCCACGCCGCATCGTCGTCGCGACCATCCAGCACCGGCGCCGCCGCGGCCCGAACCGCCGCGGCGCTCGCCGCGGCCGGCGGACGGTCCGGCCCCAGCGCACGCTCCGACGCCAGCGCACGCTCCGACGCCAGCGCGCCCGCCACATCCGGTGCGCGCTCCGGACGCGGAGCGGCCGGCGGGCCGAAGCGTACGGCCGCGAGCGCGAGCGAGGCGACGAGGGCGATGACGGGCATGGGCATCTTCGGCTCTCCTGGATCGGGATACCCCTTCGACAGCCGCAGCGCCGAAATCGTTGGCGCCGGCGTCGCGGCCGACCGCGGTCGGCTTCGGGACACCGTCGTGTGGCGCGCATGTGCTGGTTTTTTAGCATCTGCTGGAATTTTAGCAGACGGTGGGGCGGCGAGTCAAGGGGAGCGCGGGGGGCCGGGCGACGGTCGGCGCGGACCCGGTTGGGCCAGGTGCGGGCGTCGACCGAAAGTCTGGACAACAACCCGGCTCGGGTAGTTGTATTTCCCTTCGGGCGCTGCAGCCGACTTCCGCCCGAACCCACTCACCCGCACAGCTCACTCCGATGACGAAGCGAACCACCGCCGTCCTCGCGGCCGTGTTCCTGGCCGCGTGTTCCCACTCGCCGAAGCCGGCGGCGCCGACGCCGCGCGGTGCGGGCGGTCGCGCGGGCGCCGCGCAGGTGTCGCGCGGCGGTCCGGGCGCGCAGGGCGACAGCGCCGGTGCCCGGGCGGAGCCTCGGCCGCGGCCGTACTCGAGCGTGATCACGGCGGGGGCGAAGACGCAGCGTGGGATGTTCATCGTGCACCAGGTAGGCTCGCGGCTGTACTTCGAGATCCCGCGCAAGGAGCTGAACAAGGACATGCTGCTGGTGGGGCGGTTCGCGCGGGCGGCGGCGTTCGACCCGATGCAGCCGCAGGGCGGCTTCGGCAGCTACGGCGGCGACGAGTTCGGCGAGCACACGCTGCGCTGGGAGCGGAACGGGAACCGGATCATCGTGCGCTCGCCGTCGTTCGCGATCACGGCGGACACGTCGCTGTCGGTCTATCGGGCGGTGCAGGCGTCGAACTACGCGCCGGTGGTGGCGGTGCTGAACGTGGAGGCGTGGGGCCCGGACAGTGCGGCGGTGGTCGACGTGACGCGGCTGTACACGACGGCCGTGCCGGAATTCCAGGCGATCCGGGGCACGATCGACGAGCGGCGCTCGTACGTGGAGCGCGCGCTCGCGTTCCCGGACAACGTGGAGGTCGAGGCGACGCAGACGGGGACGCCGCGGGCCAGCGGCGCGGCTGGCCGGGGCGGCGCGCCGCCGGCGGGGGACCGGGGGCCGGAGCAGGCGCAGAGCGTCCTGGCCCACTGGAGCCTGGTGCGCCTGCCGGAGGAGCCGATGATGCCGCGTCGCTTCGACGAGCGGGTCGGCTTCTTCTCGATCCGGCAGGTGGACTTCGGGGCGGAGCAGCGGGCGGCGCCGCGGCAGTACATCACGCGCTACCGGTTGGAGTGCTCGGACCAGAAGGTGGGCGATCTGTGCGTGCCCAAGAAGCCGATCGTCTACTACGTGGATCCGGCGACGCCGGACCGCTGGAAGCCGTGGGTGCGGAAGGCGATCGAGAGCTGGCAGCCGGCGTTCGAGGCGGCGGGCTTCAAGGACGCGATCATCGCCAAGGACCCGCCGGCCGATGATCCGACCTGGTCGCCGGAGGACATCCGGCACACGATGATCCGCTGGCTCCCGTCGACGGTGGAGAACGCCGTGGGCCCGCACGTGAGCGATCCGCGCACGGGCGAGATCCTGAACGGCTCGGTGCGCATGTTCCAGAACGTGCTGAAGCTCCAGCGCGACTGGTACTTCACGCAGGCCTCGCAGCTCGACCCGCGGGCCCGCAAGCTGCCGCTCCCCGACTCGCTCATGGGCCGGTTGCTCGAGTTCGTCGTCGCCCACGAGATCGGGCACACGCTGGGGCTCCAGCACGACCAGATCGGCAGCTCGACGTACCCGGCCGACAGCGTGCGCAGCAAGACCTGGGTGCACCGCATGGGGCACTCGCCCAGCATCATGGACTACTCGCGCTTCAACTACGTGGCGCAGCCGGAGGACGGCATCGAGCTGGAGGACATCATCCCGCGCATCGGGCCGTACGACCGCTACGCCATCATGTGGGGCTACAAGCCGATCCCGGGGGCGAGGACGCCTGAGGACGAGCGGCCGACGCTCGATAGCTGGGCGCGCATGCAGGACACGATTCCGTGGTACCGCTTCTCCGCGCAGAACGATTTCGGCGGCTACGGCACGACGACCGAGGCGGTGGGCGACGCCGATCCGGTGAAATCGACGGCGCTCGGCTTCAAGAACATCCGCCGCGTCGTGGGCTACCTCGCGGCCGCGACGATGCGTCCGGGCGAGGACAACGAGGACATGGCCGAGCTGTACAACCGGACGGTCGGGCAGTGGGCGACGGAGGCGAGCCACGTGGCCACGCTCGTTGGCGGCGCGCGGGTGCAGTACAAGTCGGGGAGCCAGCCGGGGCCGGTCTACGAGCCGATCGCGGAGGAGCGGCAGCGCGAGGCGGTCCGCTTCCTGAACGAGGAGGTGTTCCGCACGCCGACGTACCTGATCCGCCCGGACATCGCCCGGCGCATCGAGGCGGACGCCATGATCCGGCGCATCAACTCGGCGCAGCTACGGGTGCTCGGGACGCTCTTCGACAACGCGCGCATCAACCGGATGCTCGACACGGAGGCGCTGGCGGACGGCGGGTCCTGCTACACGCTCGCGGACATGCTCGAAGACGTGAGCGACGGCATCTGGGCGGAGCTCTCCAGCGCGCGTCCGTCGATCGACCCGTACCGCCGTGGGCTCCAGATGGAGTTCCTCACGCTGCTGAACGGCAAGCTGAACCCGCCGCCCGAGAACGCCTCGGCGCCGCAGCCGGGCCGCGGCTTCCGGCGCCCCGATCCGCTAACGGAGGAGGCGAAGGCGCAGATCCGCGGCCAGCTCCTCGCGCTCCAGTCGCAGATCCGCCGCGCGACCGCGAAGGCGGCCGACCGCGAGACGCGCTACCACCTGATCGGCGCGGATCACCGGATCGAGGAGATCCTGAACCCGAAGCGGTAGCCCGGCGAGGGTAGGGTCCGCTCCCCGCTCCCGCGCCCGCCCGTGTGGCGGGCGGGGGAGTGGGG
>JADGGV010000378.1 GCA_019689775.1 Gemmatimonadota bacterium | reverse complement strand
GGTGGGGGTGGAAGTTCGAGAAGCGCGCGTTGGAGGGGCTGTTCACGGCGGGCGAGCTGATGATCGTGCGGCGCGAGCGCTTCCAGCGGGTGTACGACCTGCGCGAGCGCGTGCTCCCGGGGTGGGACGACGCCCGGCTGCCGTCGCAGGACGACGTCGCCCGAGCGCTGTCGCTGCGTGCGGTGCGGTGCCTGGGCGTGAGCACGGCACGCTGGGTGGCGGATTACTTCCGCGCGTCGAAGCCGGAGACGCCGGCGGTGGTGCGGCGGCTGGCGGCGGAGGGCGCGCTCGTGACGGCGACGGTCGAGGGGTGGAAGGAGCCGGTTTACATCCACCCTGACCACCTGGCGCTGGCGGAGCGCGCGGCGGCGGGCGAGCTGCGGCCGAGCTACACGACGCTGCTCTCGCCGTTCGACCCGGTGGTCTGGGACCGGCGGCGCGCCCTGGCGCTCTTCGGCTTCGACTACCGGCTCGAGTGCTACACGCCGGCGCCGAAGCGGCGCTGGGGGTACTTCGTGCTGCCGATCCTGCGGCGCGGCGCGCTCGTCGGCCGGCTGGACGCCAAGGCGCACCGTGGCGACGGCGTCTTCGAGGTCCGCTCGCTCTACCTGGAGCCCGGCGTGCGCGTGACCGCGCGCTTCCTGGCCGATGTGGGCGGCGCGCTGGCCGCGTGCGCCGCGTGGCACGGGACGCCGGTGGTGCGCGTGCGGCGCGCCGAGCCGGCGGATCTCGCCGCGGCGCTCGAGCGGGCGGCCGCCGCGGCGGCGGGGCGGCCCGAGCCGCGGGACGACGCGGACTCGCCCGATCCGGCCGCCGACGCCGCCTGAGCGGGGCCGGGCTTGTCGCCGCCGGACGGCGGCCCTACACTCCACGGAATTCCACCCCACCCGCAGCACGTCTTTTCACGGAGAACCGTCATGGCGCACACGACCCGGGCGCTCGCCGCCGGCATCGTCGTCGTGGTCCTCGGCTCCGCATCCCGGCTGCCGGCCCAGCAGCCGAAGCCGATGCGCGTCGTCGACCTGATCGAGCTCCCCAGCCTCTCGGACCCGCAGCTCTCGCCGGATGGGCGCGCGCTCCTCTACGTCCGCTCGGACGCGGACTGGAAGGCGAACCGGCGCATCTCGCACGTGTGGCGCGCGGACGTGGCCACCGGTCGGAGCGTGCAGCTCACGAACGGCGAGAAGGGGGAGAGCGGCCCGCGCTGGTCGCCGGACGGGAGGTGGATCGCGTTCACGGCGGCGCGCAACGGGGACGAGCACCGGCAGATCTGGCTGCTGCCGGCGGACGGCGGCGAGGCGATTCGGCTGACGAAGCATGCGACGGCGCCCGAGGATCTCACGTGGGCGCCGGACGGCTCGGCGATCTACTTCGTGGCCGAGGAGCCGAAGTCGAAGGAGGAGAAGGAGAAGGAGCGGCTGAAGGACGACGTCTACGCGTTCGACGAGAACTACGAGCAGCCGCACCTGTGGAAGGTCGCGGTGCCGAGCGGTGAGGAGACGCGCCTCACGTCGGGCGACTTTGCCGTGCGGGGGTATGCGCTCTCGCGCGACGGGCGCAAGATCGTGCTAAACCGCGCGCCGAACCCGCTCCTCGGCTACGGCGACCAGAGCGAGGTGTGGGTGATGGACGCGGACGGGAAGAACGCGGTGCAGCTCACGAAGAACGGGCAGGCGGAGGGCCAGCCGCAGCTCTCGCCGGACAACACGCAGGTGCTGTTCACGTGCGACTGCAACGAGAAGTTCGAGTCGTACTACAACGACAAGATCTTCCTGATGCCGGCGACGGGTGGGGCGGCGCGCGTGCTGATGCCGGATTTCCCGTACGAGGTCCAGCGGGCGACGTGGTCGCAGGACGGCAGGTCGATCTACTTCCTCGCGAACATGGGCGTCCACAGCGAGCTGTTCCGCGTGGACGTGGCCACGGGGAAGTACACGCAGCTCACGGATGGCGAGCACAGCCTGACCGGGTGGATGCTGGCGAACGGCCCCGGCCTGCACGTCGTGGGCATCGACTCGCCGACGAACGCGGGCGACTTCTGGATCCTGCCGGCGGCGGGCGGGAAGCTGCGCCAGGTCACGCACGTCTTCGACCGCTACGCGAAGGAGTTCCGGCTGCCGCGCCAGGAGAAGATCACGTGGAAGGGGAAGGACGGCGTCACCGTCGAGGGACTGCTCTTCTACCCGCTCGACTACCAGCCGGGGCAGCGCTACCCGCTCGTGGTGCAGACGCACGGCGGGCCGGCCGCGTCCGACCACTTCGGCTTCGGCCGCTGGAGCAACTACACGCAGGTGCTGACGGCGATGGGGTACGCGGTGCTGCACCCGAACTACCGCGGCAGCACCGGCTACGGCGACGCGTTCCTGCGGGACATGGTGGGCCACTACTGGCAGAACGCCCACCTCGACGTGCTGGCCGGCGTGGACAAGGTGATCGAGATGGGGATCGCCGACCCGGACCGCCTCGTCGCCATGGGGTGGAGCGCCGGCGGCCACATGACGAACAAGCTGATCACGTTCACGGACCGCTTCAAGGCGGCCTCGAGCGGCGCGGGCGGCGCGAACTACGTCTCGTTCTACGCGCAGTCGGACACGCGGCACTACCGCACGCCGTGGTTCGGCGGCACGCCGTGGCAGAAGGACGCGCCGATCGACAAGTACATCGCGACGTCGCCCGTGTTCGAGACCTGGAAGGTGAAGACGCCGACGATCTTCCTGGTCGGCGGCGCCGACCCGCGCGTGCCGATGCCGCAGTCGGTCGAGATGTACCGCGGGCTGGTGGCGAACGGTGTGCCGACGCACCTCTACGTGGCGCCGCGGGAGCCGCACGGCTGGCAGGAGCTGCGCCACGAGCTGTTCAAGGTGAACGTCGAGCTGGACTGGTTCGAGCGGTGGGTGACCCACCGGACGTACACGTGGGAGAAGGCGCCGGGCGGGGAGGCGGCGGCGACGGCGGCGCAGCAGCAGTAGCGGCGCGGGCCGCGGGGTTCGTCGCCGGGCGGCGGGCCACCCCGCCCCCCCCCCGGCGCACGACCCCCCCCCCGATCGGCGGCGCCGGCGCCGCGGCGCCGTGGGCGCGCAGCCGCAGCCCGAGCACGATCAGCAGGATGCCGAAGACGATGGCGTAGACGCCGATGAGCCAGGCGACGGCGAGCGCGCCGCTCCGGGGCGCGGCCAGCACGAGGACGCCGAACGCGATGGACACGATTCCGGCCAGCGCCATCACCCACTCGCCGGAGACTAGCTTGCGCAGGCGGACGGCCGCGACGATTTCGAGCACGCCGGTGAGGATGGCCCAGGCGGCGATCAGGAAGAGGAGCGTGAGCGCCGTGATCCGCGGCCAGATGAGCGTCACGACGCCGATGCCGATCCCGACGATGCCGCGGACGACGAGCGCGAACCAGGGGCTCTGCTCCTGCGCGCGCACGGCCGAGACGAGCGAGACGATGCCGTCGACGAGCGCGTAGACGCCGAAGATCAGCACCAGCGCGGCCAGCGTGATGCGCGGCATGAAGAGGGCGAGGAGGCCGAAGATGATCGCGACCCCGCCCTCAACCACCAACGTCGACCAGTTCCTTCTCAGGTCCCCGATCATGGCTCCCTCAGGTAGGGGTTCAACGGCAGCCGGTCACCGGCGCTGATCGGCATGTCCGCCGGAATGGGCGTGCCGCCGTCGCCGGCGTCCGAGGGCGCCGCCTCGTCCAGCAGGCCGGCCTGCTGAACGAGCTGGGCCAGCCGCCTGACCCCCATCTTCTCCATCACCCGGGCGCGATGGAACTTCACGGTCTTCTCCGTCACGCCCAGCTCGCGCGCGATCTGCTTGTTGAGCAGCCCGGCGACGACGCCGTGGAAGACCTCCTGTTCGCGGGGCGTGAGGCGCTCGAAGCGGCGGCGCGCGTCCTCGCGGTCGGCGCGCTCCTTCCGCACGCGCGCCTCGGCCGCGAGCGCCGCGCCGATGGAGGCGAGGAGCGCGGCGACCGCGACGGGCTTGCGGAGGAAGTCGACGGCGCCCGCCTTCATCGCGCGGACGGCGGTGCCGACGTCGCCGAAGCCGGTCAGGAAGATGATCGGCATGAACGAGCCGTCGGCGAGGAGGCGGGCCTGCACCTCGAGCCCGTCGAGGTCGGGGAGGCACATGTCCAGCACGAGGCACCCCGGGGTGCGGTGCCAGCCGTGGTCGAGGAAGTCGCGCGCCGAGCGGAAGGTCCGGACCTCGAAGCCCGTCGTTCGGATGACGCGCTCGAGCGCCGCCCGCGTGAACTCGTCATCGTCGACGACGAAGACGCGGGGCGCGCCGGCCGCGGCGGCGTCGCACCGCGCGGGCGTGGCGTGCGCTGCGATCCGCTCGGCGCCGGCGGGCGGCCTGGCGTCGTGGCCGGATGGCGCACGGATGCGGTCCATGGTCGCAGTCGCGGGGGGTCCCGGCATGGCGCCTCCGAGGGAGAGGTGGGGGAGG
>JADGGV010000377.1 GCA_019689775.1 Gemmatimonadota bacterium | reverse complement strand
CCGGGGGGGGGGGCGCCCCTCGGGGGGGGGGGGTGGGGGGGCGCGGCGGGGGGGGGGCGCCCCCCGGCCGCCGCCCACCATCACCGGTTGCCCAGCGCGGCGCGGGCCGCCGCCGGCGGCGGCTCGCGCAACGCGTCGCGCAGGATCCGCCCGTCCAGCGGCTCCGTCGGCCGGATCCCGGTCACCCACGCCAACGTGGGCGCGATGTCGACGACACGCGCGAACCCGGTGTAGCGCCCCGGCCGGAACGGCGGACCGTAGAAGATGACCGGCACGTGCGCATCCTGGTCGATCGGCTGCCCGTGGTGGGCGAAGCCGGGGCCGCCCCAGACGTGGCCGGGCTTGAGCGTCACCACGAGCGGGATCGGCTGGTCGCGCGGGATCATGTGCACCCAACGGCGGCTGACCGCGTCCTTGATCGTGTCCCCCGCCCACAGCTCGGACATCAGGTCCGCCCGGGCAACGCCCGGGGTGCGGAGCGCCGCCGCGCGGAACGCCCGCACGACGGAGTCGACGTCCACGCGCGCCCGCGCGAACGCCGCGTAGTCCACGATCAGGACGCCGTCCTCGAACGCGAGCGCGCCTTTCTCGAGCCCACGACCGGCGAGCGACCGCGACATCTCCGCCGCGAGCGGGCCGAGGTCCACGTACGCGCCCCGCGCCGCCTCGGGCGACGCCGCCCGCACCTCCGGCATCGGCGAGACGCCGTGGTCCGCCGTTAGCGCGAAGACGATCCGCGCCGAGTCGCGGAGCGCGTAGAGCGAGTCGATGAAGACGCCCAACATCTGGTCCAGCCGCAGGATCTGATCGTGGATCTCGCGGGAGTCGGGGCCGTAGCGATGCCCGACCGCATCCGTCGTCGACAGCGAGACAGCGAGCACGTCCGTGTGCGGCCCGGCGCCGAGGCCCAGCGCCTGCACCCCCTCGAGCGCCAGGTCCAGCGTGAGCTGGTCCATGAACGGGTACTCCATGAACGAGCGCGCCGCCGCGTCCGGGTCCGACGGCAGCACGTGCGGGAAGACGTAGTCGCGGCCCCCGCTCTCCGCCGGCACGCTGTCCGGCTCGGCGTACTCGCTCGCCGGCCGCAGCAGCGTCCACGCCTCCCCCGCCATCGCCCGCGGCGTGCCCCGCGCGTTGAAGCGCTGCACCCACGTCGGCAGCGAGTCCGCGTAGTACGTGCTCGTGACGAAGTTCCCGTTCGTCGAGTACCAGAAGGCCTGCTGGTGCGCCCGCCCGAGCGGCAGGATCGCGCCCCGGTCCTTGCGCGAGACCGACAGCGCCCGCGATCCGGGGTCCGCCACGCGCAGCCAGTCCGTGAACGTGCCCCCGCGGAAGCGGAACGGCGATGCGCCCGGCCCCGGGCCGCCGACCAGCGGCGACTGCGGGTCGTTCACGCCGGCGCTGTTCCGCACGATCCCCGTGCCCCGCGGGAACCGGCCGGACATCGTCGACGCGTGCCCCGGCGCCGTCTCCGTGATGGCATGATCCTGGAACGCGTTCGTGAAGAACGCGCCGCCGCGCGTCAGCCGCGCGAGCCCGCCCGTCAACTGCCGGGCGTACTTGTCCAGGTACTCCTCCTTGAGCTGGTCCACCGTGATCATCACGACCAGCCGCGGCGGCTCCGTGTTGGCCGGCGGCCGCTGCGCGGCCCCAGGGGCGGGCACGGCGATGGCCACGACGGTCGCGACCGTCTCGAGCAGGCGTCGGTGCATGGTGTCTCCCGAACAGATGAGTGAGGGTTCGCTGCAATATATGACGATCGCCACGCCGCCGCGCCGCCCCACCCCCCGAATGGCCGCCTCTGGGCGGGGGCGTTACGTTATCGTGGCGTGCGGATTGCGCCCGCCCACATCGGCGGGGCCGGCCGATCCGGCGTCGCCGGGCGCAGCCCGGCCCGCGCCGCCCCAGAACCGTCAACACTCCGGGACCGGAGCAGGATGAAGGCCTCCACGACCCTCCGCAGCGCCCCGCTGCTCGTCGCCCTCGCGTTCCTCACCGCCTGCGGCAGCAGCGAGGCCCAGTCACCCGCCGGCGCCTCGTCCGACTCGGCGACGTCGCCGCCGGCCGGGAAGCCGGCCGCCGCCGCGCCCGCCGCGCCCGCGAGCGAGCCGCGCGCCGGCTCCGGCGAGACCGTCGGCCACGCCCCCGACGTCATCCGCGGCATCTACCTGAACGCCTACGCCGCCGGCTCCCGCCGGCGCCTGCACCAGCTCCTCGACCTCGCCGACCGGACGGAGATCAACACCTTCGTCGTCGACGTGAAGGACGAGCGCGGTCCGCACTACGACAGCCAGATCCCGCTGGCGAAGCAGCTCACGACGCCGAGCGAGAACACGCTCCACGACCTGACGGCGTTCGCCGACACGCTGCACGCGCACAAGCTGTACGCCATCGCGCGCATCGTCGTCTTCAAGGATCCGATCCTGTCGAAGGCCAAGCCGGAGTGGTCGATCCGCCGACCCGGCGGCGGGCTCTGGATGGACAAGAAGGGGAACACCTGGGTGAGCGCCTGGGACCCGAACGTCTGGCGCTACAACATCGACATCGCCGAGGAGGCGGTCCGCGCCGGCTTCGACGAGGTCCAGTTCGATTACATCCGCTTCCCCGAGCCGTTCCCGAGCCTCCCGCCGCAGATCCATCCGGGGGCCAAGGGCGAGCGATCCGACGCCATCGTCGCGTTCCTGAACGAGGCCCGCAAGCGCATCCACCCGCTCGGTGTGCCGGTTGCCGCCGACGTCTTCGGCCTCTCGCCCGCCGACGCCGACGACATCAACATCGGCCAGCAGTGGGAGGCGATCGTGACCGCGGCCGACCATGTGCTGCCGATGGTCTACCCGTCGCACTTCCTGCCGACGCACCTCCCGAACGTGCCGCACCCGAACCGGATGCCGCACGAGACCGTCTACAAGTCGATCGGCGCCGGCGAGCTGCGCATCCGCCGGCTGCACGACGCCGGCGTGGCGCGCACGGCGCGCGTGATCCCCTGGCTCCAGGCGTTCAGCGCGCCGTGGGTGGACCACAACTTCGAGTACGGGCCGCAACAGGCCACGGAGCAGATCCAGGCGGTCTACCAGACCGGCCTCAACGACTGGATCTTCTGGCACCCGGGCTCGCGGTACGAGCAGATCGCCGCCGCGTTCCAGGCCACGCCCGCGCCGCACGCGCAGAAGTTCGAGCCCACGCAGGAGCTCGTCTCCTTCGTCGACCTGCTCGACCGGATGGGCGTGAAGACCCACCGCGCGCAGGCCGTCAAGCTCGCGGCGGCCGGCGCCCGCTAGCGACCGGCCGGCCGCCGCCGGCCGCGGACCGCGCCCGCCATCTACCGTGCTCCGCGGCCCGCCGCCCCCCGGCGGGGCGCCCGGCCCCCCCGGACGGCGGCCCCCTATCATCCCGGACCCGCAAGCCGCTACCTTCCGACGCTGGGCTCACCCCACGGAGACCGCCATGACGCCGTTCCCGATCCGGTCGGTGCTCGTCGCTTCCGATCTCAGCCTGAACTCCGACACCGTGCTCCGCGCCGGCGCCGCGCTCGCCGGCCGCCTCGGCGCCGCGCTGCACGTCATGCACGCCTGGGATCTCCAGCCCGTGCCGTTCGGCGACGCCGCGCCCGCCACCTTCGACGGCAACCTCGCGGCCGCCGACGCCGCGCTCGCCGCGCAGATCGAGCGCGCCGTCCCGGCCGGCATCACCGTCGCCAGCCGCAAGGTCGTGATCTTCGTCGCGCACCGCGCCATCGTCGAGCACGCGGCCCACGTCGGCGCCGACCTGATCGTCCTCGGCCGCCACCGCGCGACCGACGCCGGCCCCGCCGCGGCCTTCCTCGGCTCGACCGCCGACAAGGTGGTGCGCTCCGCGCCCGTGCCCTGCCTCGTCGTCTACGAGCCGCTCCACCTCCCGGTCCGCACCGTGGTCGCGCCCGTCGACTTCTCCGAGGCCTCCCGCGCCGCGCTCCGCCAGGCCGTCGCCTGGACGCACGCGCTGCACGCCGCGGACGACCCGGCCTGCCTCACCGTGCTCCACGTCGCCTCCCGCCCGCCCGAGGGCGACGAGCGCCTCGCCCGCACGCTCCGCGACGAACTCGGCCGCGACATCCGCCGCGCCGGCGAGCAGGCCGCCAGCGCCGACATCACGTGCACGATCGAAATCCGCTGGGGGAAGGAAGTGGCCGACGAGATCGTCCGCTACACCGAGGAGGTCGAAGGCGACCTGCTCATCCTCGGGACCCACGGCTACGGCGCGCTGCGCCGCGCGCTCATCGGCAGCGTCGCCTCCGCCGTCACCCGCCGCGCGCCCTGCCCGATCCTGCTCGTCCCGCCCTCCATCTGGCGGACCCGCGAGGACGAGCGGAACCCGATGCTCGCGCGGATCTAGCACGCCGCCCGTCGATCCCGGCAGCCGAAGGCTCCGATCTCGGTCTCGAGCCGGCGACGAGCCCGCGCCCCGCTCAGCCCCCCGC
>JADGGV010000376.1 GCA_019689775.1 Gemmatimonadota bacterium | reverse complement strand
TACGCGCCCGCCCCCCGCCGCGCGCCGCCGGCGTGGGTCGGCGCGCGGCGGGGTGAGTGCCCGCCGCGCGCCGCGACGCTTCTCCAACCGGGCGGATGATGGCGCATCGAGCCGACGTCGCCGCGCGGGCGCTCGAGGAGCGGTTGGGCGCCGGGCGGCTGGAGCGGAACGTGGCGCTGGCGCCGTTCACGACGTTCCGCATCGGCGGGCCGGCGGACCTCTTCTACCGCGCCCGCACGACGGACGAGCTGTGCACCGCGCTGCTGGCGGCGCGGGAGCTGGAGGTGCCGCACTTCCTGCTCGGGCTGGGCGCGAACATCCTGGTCGGCGACAAGGGCTTCCGCGGGCTGGTCATCCGCAGCGAGGCCCGGACGGTCGAGATGCTCGACGAGACGCGCGTGCGCGCCGCCAGCGGCGCGGTGATCTACCCGGACCTCATCGTCCAGACGGTGGAGCGCGGGCTCGGCGGGCTGCACCACTTCGTGGGGATCCCGAGCACGGTCGGCGGCGCGATCTGGCAGAACCTGCACTTCCTCTCGCCGCCGCCGGCGCGCGAGCGGACGGTGTTCATCGAGGAGGTCGTCGAGTCGTGCGAGCTGCTCACGGCCGAGGGCGCCGTGCGCGAGGTCGGGCCGGACTACCTGCGCTTCGGCTACGACTACAGCATCCTGCACGAGCGGGACGACCGGGTGCTGAGCGTGACGTTCCGGCTGACGCCGCAGCCGCGCGAGGAGCTGCGCGCCGTGATGCGCGAGAACCTGGCGTGGCGCGACGAGCGGCACCCCGACCTGTGGCTCTACCCGTGCGCCGGCTCGATCTTCCAGAAGCTCGAGGGGATCGGCGCCGGCCGCCTGATCGACCAGTGCGGGCTGAAGGGGTACGTGCACCCGAGCGGCCGCGCCGAGATCTTCCACCGTCACGCGAACATCATCGTGAACCTGGGCGGCGCGACCGCGCGGGACGTGCGGGAGCTGATCGATGTGGCGCAATCCACCGTCCAGCGGGAGCTGGGGTACGAGCTGACGCCGGAGATCGGGTTCGTGGGGGAGTTCTAGCGCGGAGATTCGATTTCCGCCCGCGCTCGCGGCGTCGCCGTAACTCAGGTCCGCGGCGGCGGTTGTCCGGCGCCGGCCGGCGGCATTCCGTTTGCGTTTCCCGCCGTCGGCATCGAGCCCGGAAGGAGGCGACCGCATGGACGGACGCAGGGCTGGACCGGGGCCGGCCGCCCCGGAGCGGGAACGGCGGCGCGCCGGCGGGACGCGGGCGCGCCACGGCGAGGCGGACCGTCGGCCGGAGGCGTGCTGATGTGGCGGCGGTTCGAGGCCGAGGGCGTCGAGTGGGAGGTGAGGGCCGTCCCCAGCCTGGCGGGCGCGGAGGACGACCTCCGCTCCGGGGAAGAGATCCTCGAGTTCCGGCCCGCCGACGCCAACCTGCCGCCGCGCCGGGTGGTGGTGGAGGCGGGGATCCTGGCGGAGATGGCCGAGGACGCGCTGCGCGCCGCGTTCCGGCGCGCGCACCCGATCGGCGGCGACCATTACGGCCGCCCCGGCAAGATGATGGGCGACGTCGCGGAGCCCTGAGCCGCGCGACGCGGGGCCGGCCGGTCAGGCCCCCGCGTCCTCCTCGAGCATCCTCCCCACCCGCTCCATCGCCCTGCCGCGCTCGACCAGCACCTTCCCGAGGCGCCGCATGAGCTGCGGCGGCACGCGCGCCGGCGTCTGGCGGAACGCGCGCACGTCGCCGACGGCGACGCCGAGCGCGAGGGCCAGCTCCTGCTCCGTGCCGAGGAAGAGGTTCGTCGCGTGCTCGAAGTCGAGGGCCATGCGGTAGCTCCGTGGTAGGCGGCGGATCACTGGCGTCGGGCGTGCTACCCCCACCGGCCGGTGCGGTGCCGGGTGGCGGGGCGGGGTGCGTGGCGCCATCGCCGCCGCTATTTTGCGGGCTCCGTTCATCGCAACCCCCAGGAGCACATGGCCATTCGTGACAGCGCGCGGGGCGCCGCGTACCTCGAGTGCACGCGCTGTGGGCAGCCGTACCCCAGCGACCGTCTTCACCGGCTCTCGCCGTGCTGCGAGAAGCCGCTGTACCCTCGCTATGACCTGGACGCGATCCGGCCGCACTTCCGCCCGGCGGACCTCGCGACGCGCGAGGCGACGATGTGGCGCTACGCGGAGGTGCTGCCGGTACGGGACCCGGCGTTCCGGCTGACGCTGGGCGAGGGGTTCACGCCGCTGATCGACGCGCCGCGGCTGGCCGCGGAGCTGGGGGTCCGACGGGTGTGGGTGAAGGACGAGGGGCAGAACCCGACGGGCAGCTTCAAGGCGCGGGGGCTCGCCATGGCGGTGGCGCGGGCGTGGGAGCTGGGGGTGAAGGCGGTGGCGATCCCGTCGGCCGGGAACGCGGGGTCGGCGATGGCGGCGTACGCGGCGGCGGCGGGGCTGGAGGCGCACGTGGTGGTGCCGGAGGACACACCGCGGCCGATCGTGGAGGAGATCCGCTCACTGGGCGCCGATCTGGAGCTGATCCCCGGGCTGATCACGGACGCGGGGCGGCGCGTGGGCGAGGGTGTGGCGGCGTACGGCTGGTTCGACGTGTCGACGCTGAAGGAGCCGTATCGCGTCGAGGGGAAGAAGACGATGGGGTACGAGCTGTTCGAGCAGCTCGGCGGGCGGCTGCCGGACGTGATCGTGTACCCGACGGGCGGCGGCACGGGGCTGGTCGGGATGTGGAAGGCGTTCGAGGAGATGGAGCGGCTCGGCTGGATCGGACCGGAGCGCCCGAAGATGGTGACCGTGCAGGCGGCGGGGTGCGCGCCGATCGTGCGGGCGTGGGAGTCGGGGGCGCAGGAGGCGGGAACGTGGGAGGGCGCCCACACGTACGCATCGGGGCTGCGCGTGCCGCGCGCGGTCGGCGATTTCCTGATCCTCCAGGCGATCCGCGCCTCGGGCGGCGCGGCCGTCGCCGTGCCGGACGCGGCCATGGCGGAGTGGGTGCTGCGCATGGGGCGGACGACGGGGATCTTCGCCGCACCGGAAGGTGGCGCGACGGCCGCGGCGGTCCCGGTGCTGCTCGAGCGCGGCGTGATCTCCGCGGACGACGAGGTCGTTCTCTTCAACACGGGGAGCGGGCTCAAGTACATCTCCGCGTGAGGCACGGCGGGCACACGGCCTGCGGACGAACGACGGAAGGATGCTGCACCGCGTCGCACGCTCGGGAAAGGTATGGCGCCGACTCGGCGTGCTGGTCGCCGCGGGCCTGGCGGCCGTCGCGTCGGCTCGCTTCTTCCTGCCGGGGCGGTGGAACGGGCGCCCCGACCTCCAGCTCGTGGCGCTCACCGCCGGTGGGCAGTTCCGGTCTAGCGTGACGCTCCCGCGCCAGTGGGTGGATACCGCGTTCGAGGGCGTCTACGGCGCCCGCGCGCGCATCCCGCTCATCCTGGCGGTGCGCAACGTCGGGGACCGCGCCGCCCGGCCGGAGCGCCTCGACCTCAGCATCCCCGCCCGCTTCCGTCTCGTCGACGACCACGGCCGGGAGCTGCCGCACCAGATCGTCGCCGGCAACCCGCTGGTCCGCTACCGGCTCGACGGCCCGCTGCCGCTCGTCCAGCCCGGCCGCCTCCCGACCGTGCTCTCCAACCCCGACACGCTCTGGCTCGAGCCGATCCTGCCCTCGCTCTACTGCGTGTCGGTGGGCGACTCGGTGCCGGACTTCATCCCGGCGACGCCCGCCGACCCGGCCACGCTGGCCAACGTCCGCGTCTTCTACTCGTTCGCCGGCCGTGCGCTCCCCGGCCGCCAGGCGGGTCTCCTCGACCTGCACCTCGACACCACGCTGCTGCGCCACACCGTCGCCGCGCCGCCGGTCCTCTACGACGCGACCACGCTCGAGCCGCAGCAGCCGCTCCCGCCGATGGGGCCGCTGCGTTACGTCGGCACGAACACCGCGCGCTGCGGCGAGCCCGAGGAGCCGATGGAGGTCACCAGCTACCTCTGGGAGACGCCGGACGGCGGCCGCTTCCTCGACCTCTACATGGGCGGGAAGTCGCGCAAGTACCTCTTCGACCTGGACCACGACGGCATGGTCGAGCTCGAGATGTGGGACCCGGACGGCGACGGCCGCTTCGAGGTGAAGCGCCCCGTCCGCTACGCGATCCCGCCGTTCCTGCTCCCGCCCGCGCCGCCGCCGGCGTTCGACCCGGCCGTCTTCGCCGCCCTCCCGCCGGACTCGCTGGCCCGGCTCAACGTCTTCCACGGCGGCGTCTACCGTCAGTCCGTCCGCCCCGACACGACCGCGACCGTCGACCTCGCCCGCTTCCACCCGAGTCGCGCCACCAGCCGGCAGCCGGCTTCGGCATCCACCGCGCCGGCGCCGCCGTCGACGCCGGCGCCGCAGCCGTCGCCGGCGCCCGCCGCGGCCAGGCCCCCGGCCGGGGCGCCGCCCCAGGCCCGGCCGCGCG
>JADGGV010000375.1 GCA_019689775.1 Gemmatimonadota bacterium | reverse complement strand
CACCACCGCCACCCCCAGCCCCACCAGGAACATGTCCAGCCCACTGCGGAACACGCCCCGGCCGGTGAACAGGCTCCGCGCCGCGCCCACACCGAAGTGCGACAGCATGCTGATCGTGAACGCCGTCCAGACCGCCACCGGGCCGCTCCCGAAGAAGAACGGCAGGACCGGGATCAGCGCGCCGACCGCCGTCGCCGTCCCCGTCAGTACCCCCTCCCGCAGCGGCGACGCCTGCTCGCCCGAGATCCCCAGCTCCTCGCGCGCCTTCTCCTGGAGCGCCACCGTCGGGTTCGCCATGACCTGCGCCGCCGCCTGCCGCGCGGCCTCCGCCGGCATCCCCTTCGCCTCGTAGAGGAGCGCCAACTCCTCCTGCTCCACCTCGGGCATGAGCCGGATCTCCTCGCGCTCCAGCTCCAGCTCGTGCGCGTAGACCTCCTGCTCGCTCTTCGCCGCCAGGTACGCGCTGCTCCCCATCGACAGCGCGTCCGCCACCAGCCCCGCGAGCCCCGAGAGCAGCAGGAATCCCGCCGGCACCGCCGCGCCCAGCACGCCCATCACCAGCCCGAAGTTCGCCGTCAGCCCGTCGTTGAAGCCGTAGACGACGCTGCGGATGAAGCCGCCGGACTCCGTGCGATGCCACGGCTCGCCGACGCCGCCGGCCATCCCGATGAGCAGCTCCGCGTGCCGGGCCTCGTCCCGGGCCACCTTCCGCGGCACCGCGTCCGCGCCGGCGACGTCGACCAGCAGGTACTTCTTGACCTCCCGCGCCTCGTCCGTGATGCGGAGCGCGAGCACGGCCCGGGCGCCCCCGTGCCGCGCGATCCAGGCGAGCAGCCGCGTGCGGAGCCGGGGGCGGAAGTCGCCGACCTCGCCGCCGCTCTCGCGCACCAGCCGCGCGAAGACCTCCTGGTGCTGGACCTCCACCGCCGCCAGCCGCTCGAAGAGCCGGGCCCGCTGCGGGTCGCGCTCCAGCGCGCCGAGCACCCGGTAGAGGTACGCGGATTCCCCTTCGTCCTGCCAGAACCGCCGCCACCGGACCACTTCGTTGGCCGCCACCGCGTCACCTCCCAGGGTCGCCGTTCCCGAGCGCGCGCCGTGCGCGCAACGCGACTCCATTGTACGCTCAATGTCCCGGCACCGCGAACCGGATCTCGCGCGCCGCTCGCGGCGTATGAACCGCGCCGGGATCGTAAATTACCTGGACCCCAGACTCAGGACGACGAATGCTCTTCACCAACCGGATCGCGCCCCTCGCCGCGGCAATCGCGCTCCTGGCCGCCTCGGCCGCCGCGGCGCAGAACGCGCCTCAGCCGCGGAGCGATTCCTCCGTCTTCCGCCCCCTTCAGCTCCCCACGCCCAACGAGTTCCGATCGGCCTCCGGCAAGCCCGGCCCGCGCTACTGGCAGCAGCGTGCCGACTACCGCATCCAGGCCACGCTGGATACCGCGCGGCAGACCATCACCGGTACCGAGACGATCCACTACACGAACAACTCGCCCGACACGCTGACGTTCGTGTGGCTCCAGCTCGAGCAGAACCTCTACCGCCCCGGAAGCCTCGGCTCTGCCGTCTTCCCGGCGGAGGGGCGTTGGGGTGCGCGCAACTTCGAGGGCGGCATCGACATCACCACGGCGCGCGTAGGCGGTACGGCTGTCAAGCCCTACATCTACGACACGACGATGCGGCTCGACCTGCCGACGCCGCTCGCCCCGGGGCAGAGCACGGACCTCGAGTTTGCCTGGTCGTTCCGGGTGCCGGAGCACGGCTCCGACCGCATGGCGCGGGAGGGGAAGCTCTACGAGATCGCGCAGTGGTACCCCCGCATGGCCGTCTATGACGACGTCCGCGGCTGGAACAACGACCCCTATCTCGGGCAAGGCGAGTTCTACCTCGAGTACGGCGACTACGACGTCAGCCTGACCGTCCCCGCCGGCTACGTCGTCGCCGCGACCGGCACGCTCCAGAACCCCGAGCAGGTCCTGACCACCCGCCAGCGGGAGCGCCTCGCGCAGGCGGCGCGCTCGCCGAAGCCGGTCGCCATCATCGCGCCCAACGAGGTCGGCAAGGCGATGCCGAAGACCGCCGGCACCCAGACCTGGCACTTCACCGCCTCCGGCGTCCACGACTTCGCGTGGGCGGGCTCGCCCGACTTCCTCTGGGACGCCATGAGCCAGGGCGGCGTCGTCTGTCACGCCCTCTACCAGCCGAATGCGTCCGCCGCCTGGCGGCACGGCGCCGAGAGCACCTGCTTCGCCATCGACGAGTTCTCGAACCGCTGGTTCAAGTACCCCTGGCCGCAGGCCACGAGCGTCGCCGGGCCCGTCGGCGGCATGGAGTACCCGATGTTCGTCATGGTCTCCGCCCAGGGCGACGAAGAGGGGACGTTCGGCGTCATCGCCCACGAGCACGGCCACGAGTGGTTCCCGATGATCGTCGGCTCGAACGAGCGCCGCTACGCCTGGATGGACGAGGGCTTCAACACCTTCATCGACGCGTTCGCCAACGACCGCCGCTTCCCGGGCGGGAACACCCCGGCCAGCTACGTGCGGCAGTACCAGGCCGCCGTCGACCGCGGCATGGAGCAGCCGCTCATGACGCCGCCCGACCGTATCGCCGCCGCGGCCCTCGGCGTCGTCGGCTACCGCAAGCCCGGCATGGTGCTCAACCTCCTGCGCGACAAGGTGCTGGGCCCGGACGTCTTCGACCGCGCCTTCCGCACCTACATCCAGCGCTGGGCCTTCAAGCATCCCACGCCCGCCGACTTCTTCCGCACCATGGAGGACGTCTCGGGGCGCGACCTCGACTGGTTCTTCCGCGAGTGGTTCTACACCACGGATGTGCTCGACCAGGCCGTCGACGGCGTCGCCACCGCAGCCGGTCCGAACGGCCAGTCCACGGTCCGCATCCGGCTGTCCAGCAAGACCCCGCTCGTCCTGCCCGTCGACCTCGAGCTGGTCACGGACGCCGGCCAGACGCGCACCGTCTCGCTGCCGGTCGAGATCTGGTACGGCGGCTCCACGTACGAGTACACGACCACGGTGCCGGGCCGCCTCGTCCGCGTCACCGTCGACCCGAAGAAGGAGCTGCCGGACCAGAACCGGGAGAACAACGTCTGGACCGCGGCCAAGGCCGCGCCGTGAGCCCCGCCTGACCCGGTAGGCACGCGGGGCCGGAGGTGGATTCGCCTCCGGCCCCGCGTGCCCCTCTCCCGCGCCGATCGCTCGCTCCGCGAGAGCCCCGCTCCGTTGACACATCCTCGCCCCCGCCCATAACTTCCGCCCTTCACCTCCGCCGTGGAGTCCCGCGCAATGTCCGCAGCAGAGCCCGAGCTCGACGGCCCGGCGCTCGGCGCGATCGTCGCACGCGCCGCCGCCCGCCAGGACCTCTCCATCGACGAGGCCGAGGCCGCCTTCACCTGCATCATGGAAGGCCGCGCCACACCCGTCCTCACCGCCGCGCTCCTCGTCGCGCTCCGCGTCAAGGGAGAGACCCCCGACGAGGTCGCCGGCGGCGTCCGCGCGCTGCGCCGCGCCATGGTCCCCGTACCGGTCCCGCCCGACGCCACGCTCGTCGACACCTGCGGCACCGGCGGAGGCGCGCTCACCACGTTCAACATCTCCACCGCCGCCGCGCTCGTCGCCGCCGGCGCCGGCGTGCGCATCGCCAAGCACGGCAACCGCTCCTTCACCTCCCGTTGCGGCAGCGCCGACGTCCTCGACGCCCTCGGCGTCCCCATCGAGCTCACGCCCGAGGGGATGGCCCACGTCCTCGAGCGCGCCGGCATCGTCTTCATGTTCGCGCCGCTCCTGCACCCCGCGATGCGCCACGTCAGCCCCGTGCGGCGCGAGCTCGGCGTCCCGACCATCATGAACCTGCTCGGGCCGCTCACCAACCCGGCCGGTGCGCGCCGCCAGGTCGTCGGCGTCTCGCACCCCTCCATGCTCGAGCTCGTCGCCGGCGCGCTCCACGCCCTCGGCCACGAGCGCGCGCTCGTCGTCCATGGCGAGCCCGGCATGGACGAGCTCAGCCCCATCGGCCCGACGAACGGCTTCGAGCTGAAGGATGGCGCGCTCACGCCCTTCCGGCTCGATCCCGCCGCGCTCGGCTGGCCGCCCGCCTCCCACGCCGAGCTCGCCGGCGGTGACCCCGCCGAGAACGCCCGCCTCATCCTCGGCATCCTGACCGGCGAGCTGGGCGGCACGCCGCGCCGCGCCGTCACGCTCAACGCCGGCGCGGCGATCTATCTCGCGGGACTGACGGATTCCTTGGAGGATGGCGTCGCGGAGGCGGAACGCGCACTCGATGGTGGGGCGGGGACGGCGGCGCTCGACCGGCTCCGCGTCGCCTCGCGCGAGGCGGCGGGCGCCGCCTGATGCCGGGGGGGCCCCCCCGCCCGGCCCCCCCCCCCGCCGGCCCCGGGCGCGGGGCGCGGCCCCCCCCCCGCCCCCCCCCCCCACCC
>JADGGV010000374.1 GCA_019689775.1 Gemmatimonadota bacterium | reverse complement strand
GACTTCGGGCGCGGAGCGGGGGGCTCCGCGTGTGGTCGCGGCGCGCCGAGCGCGGGCCCACCGCCCGCCGCCAATCCCGCAGTCCGCAGTCCCCGGCCGCCCCCGCGCTTGGTGAACCCGGCGGGCGCCGTTACCTTTCGAGGATGATCGCCCGCGGCGCGCCGCGGACGCCCGCGCACTTCGCCCACCGTTCGGACACGCATGCGTGAGATCCTCGCTCGCCTCTTCGAGACGCGTTTCGGCGCCCCTCCCATCGCGGTGATACCGCTGGCCACGGACGGCTCCGCGCGGCGGATGTTGCGGCTGACGGGGCCGGACGCGCGGACCGCCGTCGGCGTGATCGGGCCGGACCGCGAGGAGAACCGGGCGTTCCTGTCGTACTCGGCGGCGTTCCGGGCGGCGGGGCTGAACGTCCCGGAGATCTACGCGGTGGACGAGGCCGCGGGCGTTTACCTGGAGGAGGACCTCGGCGACGATCTGCTGTTCACGCTGCTCACGGCGGCGCGTAAGGCGGAGCCGGGGGCGGCCTTCCCGTCCGGGATGCTCCCGGTGTATCGCCGGGTCGTGCGCGAGCTGCCGCGCTTCCAGGTGACGGCCGGGAAGGTGGCGGACTACGGCGTCGCCTACCCGCACGCGGCGTACGACCGCAAGAGCATCATGTGGGACGCGAACTACTTCAAGTACGCGTTCCTGAAGCTGGCGAAGGTGCCGTTCAACGAGGCGCGGCTGGAGGACGACTTCGAGCGGCTGACGGAGTTCCTGCTGGGCGCGGACCGGAGCCATTTCCTGTACCGCGACTTCCAGAGCCGCAACATCCTCATGCGCGGCGGCGAGCCATGGTTCATCGACTACCAGGGCGGGCGGCAGGGCGCGCTCCAGTACGACATCGCGAGCCTGCTGTACGACGCCAAGGCCGCGATCCCGGACGACGTGCGCGCCATGCTGCTGGACGAGTACCTGAGCGCGCTCGGCGAGCTGCTCCCGGTCGACCGGGACCGCTTCCTCGCCCATTACCGCGGCTACGTGCTGATCCGCATCCTCCAGGCGATGGGCGCCTACGGCTACCGCGGCTTCTACGAGCGGAAGCGCCACTTCCTGCTGAGCGTGCCGTACGCGCTGCGGAACATCGAGGGCCTGCTGGCGGACGGCTTCCCGATCCGGCTGCCGGAGCTGGAGGCCGTCTTCCAGCGCATGCTGGAGATGCCGGAGCTGCGCCAGAACCCCGAGGAGCTGGTCGAGACCACGGGGCTGACCGTGCACATCGGCAGCTTCTCCTACCGGAACGGGATCCCGGAGGACCTGGCGGGGCACGGCGGCGGCTACGTCTTCGACTGCCGGGCGCTGCCGAACCCGGGGCGCGAGCCGGAGCTGGCGGACTACACGGGGCAGGACAACGCCGTCGTCGCCTACCTCGAGGCGCGCCCGGAGGTCCAGGAGTACTGGGACGCCGTGCGCACCCTCGTGGAGCGCCAGGTCGCCGCCTACCTCGACCGCGGCTTCACGAGCCTCACGGTGCAGTTCGGCTGCACGGGCGGGCAGCACCGTTCCGTCTACTTCGCCGAGCGGCTGGCGCGGCACCTCCGGGCGCGCCACCCGGAGCTGAACGTCCGCGTCGTCCACCGCGAGGCCGCGCGCTGGCCGAAGCGGGCGCCGGCGACGTCGCCCGGCGCCGGGGACGGCGGCCCGCCGGCGCGCGCCGCCGCGCCGGCCCTCTCCTCGACCTGACGCCGTGGACGCGATGATCTTCGCGGCGGGGCGCGGCACGCGCCTCGGCGCGCTCACCGAGGCCACGCCCAAGGCGCTCCTCGAGGTCGGCGGCGCGCCCGTCATCCGCCACGTCGCCGAGCGCCTCATCGCCGCCGGCGCCGACCGCCTCGTCGTCAACACCCACCACCATGGCGACGCCGTCGCCCGCTACCTTCTGGAGGAGGCGAACCTCGGCGTCGAGATCCGCATCTCGCCGGAGGAGACGCTGCTCGAGACCGGCGGCGGGCTCCGCGCCGCCGCGCACCACTTCCGCGGCGACGCGCCGTTCTTCATCCACAACGCCGACGTCCTCTCCGACATCCCGCTCGAGGCGGCGTACGCCCAGCACGTGCGCTCGGGCGCGCTCGCGACCGTCGTCGTCATGGAGCGAGGCAGCTCGCGCGGCCTCCTCTTCGACGACCTCGGGCTGCTCGGCCGGATCGACCGCGACGCCGGCGTCGACCTGCGCGTGCGCGTGCCGCGGGGCGACGTGCGGTTGTTCGCGTTCGCCGGCATCCACGTCGCCTCGCCCGAGCTGCTCCGGCGCATCACCGAGCCGGGTCCCGTCTCGATCCGCGACGTCTACGTGCGCCTGGCCGCCGAGGGCGAGCGCATCGCGGCGTTCGACGCCACCGGCGCGACCTGGATCGACATCGGCCGGCCGGCGGAGCTCGAGCGGGCGCGGGCGCTGTTCGGGAGGCCGAGGGAGGCGTAGGCCGGCCGCAGGGTGCGGCGTGCCCGCGGCCCGCGACGGGGCGCCGGCGCCGCCCGCGCCCGTCCCTACTCCGCCCGGAGCGCGACGATCGGGTCCACCCTCGTCGCGCGGCGCGCCGGGAGCCAGCTCGCGAGCGCGGCGGCGGCGAGGACGGCGGCGGGGACGCCGAGGAACGTGACCGGGTCGAGCGGGCCGACACCGTAGAGCAGGCTGGCGAGGACGCGGCTGCCGGCGAGCGCGCCGACGAGCCCGAGCGCCGTGCCGAGGAGCGCGAGGCCGAGCCCGCCGCGCAGCACGAGCGCGACGACGTCGCGGCGACTGGCGCCGAGCGCCATGCGGATCCCCATCTCGGCCTGGCGCTGCGACACGGTGTAGCTGAGCACGCCGTGCACGCCGACGAGCGCGAGGAGGAGCGCGACGGCGGCGAACGCGCCGAGCACGAGCATCGTGAAGCGACGCTGCGCGATGGAGGCGAGGAACGTCGCCTCGAGCGGCTCGACGCCGTAGACGGCCAGCCCGGGGTCGACGGCGTGGATCGCGCCGCGGACCGGCTCCGCGAGGCGCGCCGGGTCGCCGGCGGTGCGCACGAGGAGGACGCCGGAGCCGCCCGGCGCCTGCGCGAGCGGGAGATAGAGCGCCGGCGGCGCGGCCTCCGTCACGCCGTGGATGCGCTCATCCGCGATCACGCCCACGATCCGCCAGCGGACGTCCCCCCAGATCCGGATCACCTCGCCCAGTGGGTCGCGCCCCGCGAAGAAGCGGCGCGCCGCCGTCTCGTTGATCAGGCCGACGCGGGGCGCCGCGGCGTCGTCCGACTCCTGGAGCAGCCGGCCGCGCAGCAGGCGGATGCCGAGCGTCGGGAAGTACCCCGGCGTGACCTGCCGCACCGAGATCTCGGGCCAGTCGGCCGACTCCCCTTCCCGCCCGACCACCGACCACGAGTTCGTGAAGCCGGCATCGAGCGGGTGCGCCCCCGCGAGCGCCGCCGAGCGCACGCCCGGGAGCGCCCGCGCCCGCTCCAGCACCGCGGCGTCGAACGCCTGGATCTCCTTCCAGTGCGGGAAGAGCCGGTAATCCTGCGGGTAGCGGCTCCGCGGCAGCTCGAACTGCGCCTTGAGCACGCCCTCCGTCCGGAAGCCCGGGTCCGCGCGCAGCACCGTCCAGAAGCTGCGGATCAGCAGCCCCGCGCCGACGACGAGCGCGACCGAGAGCGCCAGCTCCGCGACGACGAGCGCCTGGCGAACCCGGCGCCGCGCCCGGCCGCCCGTCGCGCCGCGCCCGCCCGCCGACGCCAGGATCCGCGCCACATCCACCCACCGCGCCTGCGCCAGCGGCACGAGCCCGAACGCGACGCCGACGGCGAGCGAGACGCCGAGCGTCACCGCCAGCACGCGCGCGTCGAGGGCGACGTCGCCCAGCCGCGGCACGTCCGCCGGCGCCACCACGAGCAGCCCGCGCAGCAACGCCCACGCGAGCGCCCCCCCCGCCGCGCCGCCGAGCAGCGCCAGCACGACGCTCTCCACCACGAACTGCCGCCCCAGCCGCTCCAGCCCGGCGCCGACCGCCGCGCGCACCGCCACCTCACGGGCCCGCGCCGCGCCCCGCGCCAGCAGCAGGTTCGCCACGTTCACGCACGCCACCAGCAGCACGAGCGCGACCGCGCCCCACAGCACCAGTAGCGCCGGCCGCACCGGCCCGAACACCACGCGCACCAGCGCCTCGACGTGCACGCCCCTGCCGTCGTTGCTCCGGTACGTGCGCTCGAGGTCCGCCGCGATCCGCGCCAGCTCCACCTGCGCCGCCTCGACGCCCACTCCCGGCGCCAGCCGCCCAACGACGAGGAACGGGTGCGTGTCCCGCGGATACGACGCCTCGCTCGCCTGGAGCGGGATCCAGACGTCCACGTCGCCCGCGCCGGCGTACGGCCCGTGGTACGCCGCCTGGTCGACGATCTGGTCGATCCCCAGGTCCGCCCCCGCCGGCCCCCCCCCCCCCCCCCTGTT
>JADGGV010000373.1 GCA_019689775.1 Gemmatimonadota bacterium | reverse complement strand
AGCGCGCACCGCGGCCGCGACCCCGCGCCGCAATTCGCGTTCGAGCGCCCCGGTCGCCAAGATACCGCGCCCACCGCGCCCCGGCCGTGACGATCGTCACACGGCGCCCTGCGGCCTCGCGCGCCAGGGCGCTCGGCCGGGCCGCCGCCGCGGGCTCGCGCCCGGTGGGGCAAGGTGCGCGAGTTCGTGCTGGTGCCGAGCGAGCTGTATCTGACCGAGGGGGAGGGGGGACTCGCGACGGCGGCCTTCCGCAAGATGATGACGACGATCCCGGACGTCGTGTGCTTCAACGGGCGGCCGGACCTGTACGTCGCCGAACCGATCCGCGTGCGGCCCGGCGAGCGCGTCCGCTTCTACGTGCTCAGCGCCGGCCCGACCCATCCCTGCCACTTCCACGTCGTCGGCAAGGTGTTCGACACGGTCCACGTCGGGGCGCCGCCGCGCAACGCGGTCCACGGCGTGCAGACGTTCTCGGTCGCGCCCGGCGGCGGCATGATCTTCGACCTGCTCGCCGACATCCCGGGCGAGTTCCCGTTCGTCAATCACGGCTTCGGCCACGGGCAGAAGGGGGCGATCGGCATGCTGCACGTCGAGGAATCGCCGCCGGCGGAACGCCCCCGCGCCCCACCGGCCCGCTGCGGCTCCGCCGCGTGGTGGACAACCTCCCGTCCAACGCCGTAAAGTACACCGCTGCGGGAGGCCGCGGCGTCCTCGCGGCAACCGTCGCCGGCATCGGCCTCTCCATCCGCCGCCACATCGCCCGGCGCCGCGGCGGCGCGATCACCGTCGCGAGCCGCGTCGGTCCGGGGACGACCACCACGCACCGTCCCCCGGCCCACCGCCAGGAATCGTACGACGCCGCGCGACGCGGCAGCAGTCCGCCCCAACCGAGAGAGAGTCGCCCATGAGGAAGCTGGTCGTCGCCCTCGCGGCCACCGCCGTGTGTCTCGCCCCGCGGCCGGCCCGCGCCCAGGCGCCCACCGCCGAGGAGATCGCGCGCTGGCAGCGGCAGGCCGCGAACGTCACCATCACGCGCGACGACTGGGGGATCGCCCACGTCCGCGGCAAGACCGACGCCGATGCCGTCTTCGGGATGGAGTACGCGCAGGCCGAGGACGACTTCAACCGCGTCGAGACGAACTACCTGATCGCCCTCGGGCGGATGGCCGAGGCCGAGGGCGAATCCGCGATCTGGCAGGACCTGCGGGCGCGGCTCTACATGGATCCGGACACGCTCAAGGCGATGTACCGGCGCAGCCCCGAGTGGCTGCGTAAGCTCATGGACGCCTTCGCCGACGGGCTGAACTACTACCTCTACACCCACCCGCAGGTGAAGCCGAAGGCCATCACCCGCTTCGAGCCGTGGATGGCGCTTTCCTTCACCGAGGGGAGCATCGGCGGCGATATCGAGCGGATCGACCTCGGCGCGCTCGCCGCGTTCTACGGCACCGACGCGGACGCGGCCAAGGCGGCCTCGAGCTCGTCACGCGACGGCGATGGGTTCCCGCCGGAACCGTCGGGCTCGAACGGCTTCGCGATCGCGCCCAAGAACACGCTCGACCACCACGCGCTCCTCTTCATCAACCCGCACACCTCGTTCTACTTCCGCTCGGAGCTCCAGATGACGAGCGACGAGGGGCTCGACGCCTACGGCGCCGTCACCTGGGGCCAGTTCTTCATCTACCAGGGCTTCAACCGCACCGCCGGCTGGATGCACACCTCGAGCGGCGTCGACAACATCGACGAGTTCCTGGAGACGCCCGTGAAGAAGGGCGACCGCATGTACTACCGCTACGGCAACAAGCTGCTGCCGATGGCGACGCGGACCATCACCGTGCGGTACCGGACCGACCACGGGATGGAAACACGGACGTTGACCGCGTACTTCACGCAGCACGGCCCGATCGTGCGCAAGGAAGGCGACCGCTGGGTCAGCTACGCCATGATGTTCAAGCCGATCGAGGCGCTGACGCAGTCGTACACGCGCACCAAGGCCCGCAACCTGGCCGAGTTCATGAAGATCATGGAGCTGCACACGAACTCGTCCAACAACACGATCTTCGCGGATGCCGAGGGGAACATCGCCTACTTCCACTCGAACTACATCCCGCGGCGCGACACCGCCTTCGACTGGACGAAGCCGGTGGACGGCAGCAACCCGGCCACCGCGTACCATGGCGTGCTCTCGATCGACGAGACGCCGAACTCGATCAACCCGTCCGTGGGCTGGGTCTACAACTCGAACAACTGGCCGTGGTCGGCGTCGGGGCCGGACAGCCCCAGGCGGACCGACTACCCGAGGTACGTCGAGAGCGGCTCCTGGGAGACGGCGCGCGGCTACCACGCGCTCGAGGTGCTGACGGGACGGAAGGACTTCACCATGATCTCGCTGACCGCGGCCGCGTTCGACAGCCACCTGCCCGCGTTTGCGACCATGGTCCCGGCGCTGCTCAAGGCCTACGACGCCGCGCCCGCATCCGACCCGCTCAAGGAGAAGCTCGCGAAGCAGATCGCCGTGCTCCGCCAGTGGGACTACCGCTGGGGGATCAACTCCATTGCCACGTCGCTGGCCGTGTTCTGGGGGACCGACCTGATGCGCCGCATCGGGCGCGAGGCGCGCGCCGCCGACATGTCCTTCGAGCGCTACGTCGCCGAGCGCGCCGCGCCCGCCGACCTGCTCCAGTCGCTCGCCGCCGCCTCCGACCGGCTCACCGCCGACTTCGGCCACTGGCAGACGCCCTGGGGCGACATCAACCGCTTCCAGCGCTGGAACGACGACATCGAGCCGCACTTCGACGACGCGAAGTTCAGCATCCCCGTGCCGTTCACCTCCGCGATCTGGGGCTCGCTCGCCTCCTTCGGCGCCCGCCCGTACGCGAACACGAAGAAGTGGTACGGCACCAGCGGCAACAGCTTCGTCGCCGTCGTCGAGTTCGGCGACAGCGTGCGCGCCCGCGCCGTCACCGCCGGCGGCGAGAACGGCGACCCGGCCTCCCCGCACTTCAACGACCAGGCCGAGCGGTACGCCACCGGCAACCTCCGGGTCGTCTACTTCTACCCGTCCCAGCTCGAGGGGCACACGGAGAGGACGTACCATCCGGGGAGCTGAGGAGGGGGCGGGAGGATATTTTTGACCACAGAGAACACAGAGAACACGGAGAACGGACAGAGAGGACCGGGCGGCGCGGGGTCGTCGTAGCGGAGCCATCATTTTGGGGGTTGGACCGGTGGGACGCCAAGTACCGGTCCACCCCTCAAATTCGTTCTCTGGCATCCGCGTCGAGCGCCGCGTACCCCGGCTCGACCTCCGCCCGGATCCCCGCCTCGCCCCGTCCTCCGGGCCCGCTCCAATTCTCCGCGCTCTCTGTGTCCTCTGTGGTTTAATTCCGTTGTTCACTGAGCCCGGCCGAGCTCGCTCACGACACCCGCACCCCCGCCGGCGCCAGCGGCAACGACCGCAACCGCACGCCGGTGGCGTGGAAGATCGCGTTCCCGATCGCGGGCGCCACGGCGACGATCGGACACTCGCCGGCGCCGGCGGAGGGCAGGTCGCGCCGGTCGAGCAGCACGGTGTCCAGCGTCGGCACGTCGCTGAAGCGCGGCACGCGGTAGTGCGCCAGGCGCGGGTTCAGGATCCGGCCGTCGGCGAAGTCGATCTGCTCGAAGATCGCGCCGCCGAGCCCCTGGATGAGCGCGCCCTCGACCTGGTTCCTCAGCCCGTCGGGGTTGACGATGGCGCCGCACTCGAACGCCGTCGCCAGGCGCACCACGCGGAGCGCGCCGCTGTGGCGATCGACCGCGACCTCGGCGCACGTCGCGACAGAGCCGCCCTTCTCGGTCCCGCACGCCACGCCATGGCCGTGCCCCGCCGGCGGCGTCCGGCCCCAGCCGAAGCGCTCGGCCGCGGCGTCGAGCACGGTGCGCAGCCGCTCGTCGCGGAGGTTGCGGCGGCGGCACTCGAGCGGATCGACCCCGGCGGCGTGCGCCAGCTCGTCCATCGCGGTCTCGCGCGCGAAGTGGTTCGCCGTGGCCGCCAGCGCGCGGTACGAGCCCTGGCGCAGCGGCGAGCGCGACGGGTGGTAGCGGATCGTCTGGTTCGGGACCGCGTATGGCGTGCCGATCCCGGCCGCGCCGGAGTTGTAGTTGTGGAACTCCCAGGCGGTCAGCACGCCATCCCGGCCCACGCCGGCGCGGACCTCGATCAGCGCCGCGGGCCGGAAGTACGCCCACGTGAACTCCTCCTCGCGCGTCCACACCACCTTCACCGGCGCGCCGGTCGCCTTCGCCAGCCGGGCCGCCTCCAGCGCCGCGTCGCCCGTGTGCTTGCCGCCGTACGCCGAGCCGGTGTCCGGCACGATCACGCGGACGCGCGACTCCGGCAGCCCGAACGCCTTCGCCAGCTCCGCGCGCACGGCGAACGGCCGCTGCGTCCCCGTCCACACCGTGAGCTTCCCGCCCTCCCAC